>JAEVYR010000294.1 GCA_023392645.1 Chloroflexota bacterium
ATCTCGATGCGGGCAGTATATCCGAGCGGAGCCACAATACTTCCATTCCGGCAGCCGTACGCGAAGAGGAAGGATCGGCGCCGGTGTATGATCGATGGCAGTCGGGCCGGATGTCCCGCGCCCGCGCAACCGTCGCCAGCATCATCGGTTCGCCCATGCCTGTCAATCACGTACGTCGTCGTCGTTGGCTCGCGGTGTTCGCGCTCGCGATCCTGTTCACCTGGCTGCCCGCCGCGGCGCAGGAGGCAACCCCGCCGGCGAGCCCTGTCGCGACGCCGGAAGCGCCGACCCCGACCCCCGGCGCGCCGGTGACCGAGGATCCGAACGCCTGCCCCGATGGTCGCCTTCGCATTCGCGACCTGGTGTCTGCCGATGGCCACTTCGCCGATGGCATCGAGAAGGTCACGGCCCGAGGGCTGAGTTGGCAGGCGGACGCCCGCCTCGTCGAGCTGCGGCTCTCGTGTCCGTTGCTCAAGACGGGCCTTCAGTGGGAGGGCACCTTCTTCTCGGAGACGGCCCAGGCGACCTTCGCGACCGACACCGCCTCGGTCGAGCCGTCCGAGGACGAGCCCGACATCGTGCCATATCTCGATCCGTCGACCGTGTCGTTCCAGGTCGTGCATCGGTCGCTGCTTCGCGCCGGTTTTACCGACGATCTCCGCCTCGCGGCGGCAAGCAGCGTGACCGTGCGGTACAGCAGCGACCAGGTTCCCTTCGGCCCGCCGACCGCGCCGCACGAAGTGGTCTACGTGCACGTTGCCGTCGAGGAGCGGGGAGTGATCAAGGATGTTTGGATCAACGCCGAGGATGGCACGATCTATCGCTACGATCTGGGAGGATAGCGACCATGACGAATCCAGGAATCGCCATCAATATCGCCGCGGCGGTCGAGGCGACGGCCGGCGTGCTCAACCATCGTCCCGGCGCGCTGCTGTTCGATTTTGACGGCACGCTGAGTCCGCTGGTGGATGATCCGGCTGAGGCCGCGATCGAGGAGCGCTCGGAGACCGCGCTTCGTGCCCTGGTCGCGCTGGTCGATGTGGTCGGGATTGTCACCGGGCGCGCCGCGGCCGATGTGCAGGAAAAGCTCGATACGAGCGACATGGTCGTGGTCGGCAACCATGGCCTCGAATGGGTCGTGCGCGGCGAGCATCGGGCGCATGCGGCCGGTGTCGAGGCCGAGTCGGCCGTGAATGCCGCGTTGTTGGAGATTCGCGAGCGGATCGAGCATGACCGGCTGTCGGAGGGCGTGATTTACGAGAACAAGCGGCTCTCGGCCAGCATCCACTACCGGATGGCGCCCAATCAAAAGAAAGTCGGCAGCGTGCTGGTGCCGCTGGCGCGTCGCGTCGCCGCCAGCCACGGCCTGCGCGTCACCGAGGGCAAGCTGATCGTTGAGCTGCGGCCGACCGCCGAGGTGAGCAAGGGGACTGCGATCGCGCAGCTTCAGAGCGATCTCGGCCTCGCATCGATCGTGTTCCTGGGCGATGACCTCACCGACGTCGACGGCTTCATCGCGCTTCGGGATCTTCGGGATGCGGGCACCTGCGAGACGCTCGCGGTCGGCGTGATCGGCACCGACAGCCACCCCAAGGTGGGGGAGACGGCCGACACGGCACTGACCGAAGTGACCGGCGTCAGCGAATACCTCGAAGCGCTCGTCGTCGCGCTGAAGGGCGACAACGCCTAGCGCCGGACCTCGGCTGGCGCTACGCCTTGCCTCCGAGGGCGGCTTCGGTCGATGCCAGCAGCCGCTCCAGGCGATCCTGCCGGAGGGCGAAGGTGACGTCGCCGCGCGTCCGTTCCAGCACCGCGCGGAGCTGATCGGTCGTGCGGCGGATGCCGCCGGTGATCGCGTCGGGGAAGTCGACCGTGACCAGCTCGCTGTAGATCGTGTCCATCTCGCCCAGCAGCTCCTCGGCTCGCTCGACCTCATTCTTGCGCAGCGCGTCGAGCGCATCGCGGCGCAGCTCGCTCGCGGCCTCCGCCAGTCCGTTGAGCCACGCCGCAGAGGCCACGCCGAGATCGGCCGGGGAGGGGAGGGGCTCGCCGGCGAGGATCGCGATCGTCATATGCGCCTCGGCGACTTCCTTCATCGCGTCGGTCACGTACCCAGCGCCGGCGAGCGAGGGGTGGTCCTCCACATGATGGACGATCTCGTGCATCAGCCGCGACGCCTCCGCCGCGCCCGAACGGGCGTCGTCGAGCTCCCCCCGATGGGCGGCCCGGATCGCATTGGCCGAGGCGCGAATGACGTGGCGGCTGCGCCCCAGCGCCTGTTCCCGCGCGGCGTTGACCTGTTCGAACTCGTCGATGATGGCGGTGATCAAAGCGCCGGGATTGCGGTCGGTCATACAGGTTCTCCCCTGCGGTTGGCGCGAATATGCGTTGCGCGCGGATGTTGACGCACCCCATGGTACCCGCGTATACTCGGTTCTGCCGCGCGAGACGGGCGGCCCGGTTCATAATGGCCGGAAACATGGCGACGACCGGAAGCAGTAGGCGCGAAACGTTCAGCGAGATGCCGGTTGGTGCGAGGCATCGAGAGAGCGCCGAACTCGTCCGTGAGCCGGGATCGTGAATCACAGTAGTGATCCCCGGGTGCTCCCGATACAGGGCAGCGAGAGGGCTTCGATCACGGCCCGAACGCGACACTCCAGAGGCATCTGGGGCCGTAGCTCAGCTGGGAGAGCGCAACACTGGCAGTGTTGAGGTCAGGGGTTCGAGCCCCCTCGGCTCCACAAATCTGGTCCGCGTCCACGACCGTATGAAGTCAATGTGGGTGGTACCGCGGACGGCACAACGCCATTCGTCCCAACGATGGGACGGAGGGCGTTTTTGTTTTTTCTGCAGATCACGAAGGAGTGAGCGAGATGGCGACGACGGCAACCGATACGACGAGAACCGAACAGGGCTGGAACCCGGGCGAGATCGAGCCCAAATGGCGCGCGCGCTGGGACGAGGCGGCGATCTACAAGGTCGACGATGATGCGCCTGAGCCGAAGTGGTACTCGCTGACGATGTACCCATATCCGTCGGGCACGCTGCATGTCGGTCACTGGTATGCGTTCATCGCACCGGACATCTTCGCGCGCATGAAGCGCATGCAAGGCTACAACGTGCTGTTCCCGATGGGCTACGACGCCTTCGGACTGCCGGCCGAGAATGCCGCGATCCGCAACAACATCCACCCGGCGACCTGGACCTTTGACAATATCCCGGTGATGACGCGCCAATTCAAGCTGATGGGCGCGATGATCGACTGGTCGCGCACGTTCGCCACCTGCGAGCCGGAATACTACCGCTGGAACCAGTGGATCTTCCTGCAAATGCTGAAGCGTGGCCTGGCTTACCGGGCGGCCGGATCGGTCTGGTGGTGCCCGAACGACCAGACGGTGCTGGCCAACGAGCAGGTGATCGAGGGCAACATCTGCGAGCGCTGCGGTGCCGAGGTCTACAAGCGCGACCTGGAGCAGTGGTATTTCCGCATCACGGAGTACGCCGAGGAGCTGTTGAACGACCTGGAGACGGTCGACTGGCCCGACCCGGTCAAGACGATGCAGCGCAACTGGATCGGCCGCAGCGAAGGCGCTCGCCTGAGCTTCGAGCTGGAAACCGGCGATGCGCTGGAGGTCTTCACGACCCGGCCCGACACCGTTTTCGGCGCGACATTCATGGTGATGGCTCCGGAACATCCGCTGGTCGACGCGATCACCAGCGACGCGCAACGCGAGGCCGTGGAAGCCTACCGGGAGCAGGCGCGGCGCAAGAGCGAGATCGAGCGGCAGTCGACCGACGAGGCGAAGCAGAAGACCG
Source organism: Chloroflexota bacterium (assembly GCA_023392645.1). Taxonomy (GTDB): domain Bacteria; phylum Chloroflexota; class Chloroflexia; order Thermomicrobiales; family UBA6265; genus JACCVC01. Next base: position 3,817 of record JAEVYR010000294.1, read on the forward strand.
GTGTGTTCACCGGCGGCTACGCGATCAACCCGGTCAACGATGAGCGCATTCCCGTTTGGGTCGCCGACTACGTGCTGATGGGGTATGGAACCGGCGCGATCATGGCGGTTCCGGCGCACGACGAGCGCGACTTCGCCTTCGCGCGCGCCTTCGACCTGCCGATTCGGGTGGTGATCCAGCCCGAAGGCCAGGAGCCGCTGGACGGGGCGACGATGACCGCGCCGTACGTCGGGCCTGGCACAATGGTCAACTCCGGCGAGTTCGACGGGATGCACGTGCCGGACGAGCTGCCGGCCATTATCGAGCGGATGAACGCGCAAGGGCGAGGGCAGGCGGAGGTCTCCTGGCGCCTGCGCGACTGGCTGATCTCGCGCCAGCGGTACTGGGGCACGCCGATCCCGGTCGTCTACTGCGACGACTGCGGCATGGTTCCGGTGCCGGAGGACGAGTTGCCGGTCGAGCTGCCACTGGATGCCGAGTTCACGCCGACCGGTCAGAGCCCGCTGGTGACGCACGAGACGTTCCTGAACACGACCTGCCCGCGGTGTGGTGGCCACGCGCGACGCGAGACCGATACGATGGACACGTTCGTCGATTCGTCGTGGTACTGGTTTCGGTACACCTCGCCGCGCGACGACAACGCACCTTTCGACGCGCAGAAGACGGCGATGTGGACGCCGGTCGACCTGTACACGGGCGGCATCGAGCACGCGATCCTGCACCTGCTGTACGCGCGATTCTTCACCAAGGTGCTGCGCGACCTGGGACTGATGGACCAGGATGAACCCTTCAAGCGGCTGCGCAACCAGGGGATGATCCTGGCGGCCGAGGGCACCAAGATGAGCAAGAGCCGCGGCACCCAGGTGAGCCCGGATCCGCTGGTCGAGCGCCACGGCGCCGATGCGTTGCGGCTGCACCTGATGTTCCTGGGACCGTGGGAACTGGGCGGCGCCTGGAACGACCGGGGCATCACCGGCATGGAGCGGTTCATTAGGCGAGCCTTCCAGGTCGTCAGCGAGACGGCGGGCAATGGTGCCGACGGCGCGACGGGCGACGAAAGCGCGAGCCTGCAGCGCATGACGCACAAGACCCTGCGGAAGGTCACTCGCGACATCGCCGCGTTCCATTTCAACACGGCCATCGCGGCGCTGATCGAGTTCACCAACGAGCTGATGAAGCTGAAGGATACGGATGTCGCGAGCACGTCCGCCTGGCGCGACGCGATCACCAACCTGTCGCTGATGATGGCGCCGATGACGCCCTACGTCGCCGAGGAGATGTGGGAGCTGCTGGGCAACGAATTCTCGGTGCACCAGCAGTCGTGGCCGGTCTACGACGAGGCGCTGGCGGCGGCGGAGACGATCGAGATCCCGGTCCAGATCAACGGCAAGGTGCGCGACAAGGTCGTGATCGAGGCCGGGCAGTCGGAGGCGGACCAGCTGGCGGCGGCGAAGGCGAGCGAGAAGATTCAGGAGCAGATCGCCGGCAAGACGATTGTCAAGGAGATCTCCGTCCCCGGCCGCCTTGTCAACATCGTGGTCAAGCCGTAGCGACTGGCGTCTGTGGCAAGCGT
>JAEVYR010000396.1 GCA_023392645.1 Chloroflexota bacterium
CAACATGGACAAGTCGCAGCGGGAGTACTACCTGCGCCAGCAGCTCGAGGTGATCCACGACGAGCTGGGCGGCGGCGAGGGCAACGAATTCGAGCAGCTCCGCGCCGCGATCGACAAGCGCGAGATGCCCGAGCCGGTGCGCGAGAAACTGCAGCGCGAGCTGACCCGCCTCGAACGCATGCCGGGCGTCTCCGCCGAGGCGACCGTGGCGCGCACCTACATCGACACCATGCTCGCGCTGCCATGGTCTGAGACGACCGACGACCGGATCGACCTCGACGAAGCCGACCGCGTGCTCAACACCGACCACTACGGCCTGGAGACGGTCAAGGAGCGCATCTCCGAGTTCCTCGCCGTGCGGAAGCTGACGGCGAACGCCGGCACCGCGACCTCGGCCCAAATCCTCTGCCTGGTGGGGCCGCCGGGCGTCGGCAAGACCAGCCTCGGCCGCTCGGTCGCGGAGGCGATGAGCCGCGAATTCGTCCGCGTCGCCCTCGGTGGCGTGCGGGATGAGGCCGAAATTCGCGGGCACCGACGCACCTACATTGGTGCCATGCCGGGCCGGATCATCTCGGCGATGAAGACAGCCGGGGCCATCAACCCGGTGATCCTGCTGGACGAGATCGACAAGCTCGCCTCCGACTATCGGGGCGACCCGACCGCGGCGATGCTGGAGGTGCTCGATCCAGAGCAAAACGCGACCTTCACCGACCACTACCTCGACATGACCTATGACCTCTCGCAGGTGCTGTTCATCACGACCGCGAATTCCGCCCAGCACATCCCCGGTCCGCTGCGCGACCGGATGGAGATGATCGAGGTTCCGGGGTACACCGAAGACGAGAAGATCGAGATCGCCAGCCGGCACCTGCTGCGACGGCAGCTGCAGCAAAACGGGCTCACCGACCAGGCGGTGGCGATCTCGCCGGACATCTGGCGCTCCATCATTCGCGGGTACACGCGGGAAGCCGGCGTGCGCGGGCTCGACCGCGCCATCAGCCAGCTCTTGCGCAAGGTGGCGACACTGGTGGTGCGCGGCAAGACCGACCCCAGCGGCACCGTCGTGATCGACGAGGGCCGCATCGAGGAGTTCCTCGGGCCGCGTCGCTACGGTTTCGAGCAGGATCTCGGTGGCAGCCAGGTCGGCCTCGCAATCGGCCTCGGCACGACCGAGATCGGCGGCGAGATCATCCCGGTCGAGGTCGCGACAATGCCCGGCCGCGGCGCGCTGACCATCACCGGCCGCGCCGGCGACGTCATGCAGGAATCCGCTCGCGCGGCGCTTTCCTACGCGCGCTCGCGCTCGGATGAGCTGCGGATCGACCGCGACTTCCAGGAGCATCTCGACCTGCACATTCACCTGCCCGAGGGGGCGACGCCGAAGGACGGTCCCTCGGCCGGCATCACGATGGCCACCGCCGTCATCTCGGCGTTGACCCGGCGGCCGGTGCGCAGCGATACCGCAATGACCGGCGAGATCTCGTTGCTCGGCCGCGTGCTGCCGATCGGTGGTATCCGGGACAAGGCGCTGGCGGCGCATCGTCACGGGATCACGCGCCTGATCGTGCCGATCGACAACCGGCGCGATCTCCACGAGATTCCGGAGAACGTCCGTGAGGAGCTGGAGATCGTGCTGGCCGGCACGATGGACCAGGTCATCCAGGAGGCGCTGATCCTCGACGATCGGCAACTGGAGGAGATGCAGGATGTCACCGGCCGGCGCGACATGGCGATGTCGCGTATCCAGCCGGACATCGTCGATGCTTCAGCGGGATGAGCCGGGGCGGGAGATCGAACGCCGCTGGATCGAGCGCGTGGGCGCATCGCGCCGCATCCGGGCCGCTGCCCGGGCGCTGGTGATTCTCGACGATCACATCCTGCTCCAGCGCCTAGACTACACCGACGCCCACTGGTTCTTTCCGGGCGGCGCGGTCGAGTTCGGGGAGACGCTGGAGAGCGCGGTGCGGCGCGAGCTGGCGGAGGAAACGACGCTGACCATCGACCGCGTGGTTTACCGGCTCACCGCCAACAACCGGTACTCGAGCGACGACGGCGACTTCCACCTGATCGAGCATTTCTTCGAGGTGGTGCCGGCATCGTTCGACGTCGAGAGCCGCGAAGAATCGCTTCTGCTGGAGTGGTATCCCCTCGACCGCATCGGCGGTCTCGATCTTCGTCCGACCGGCGTCCGCGACATGCTTGCCATCGACGGCTGGCGCCACGTTCGCCTGCTCGAGGTCGAGTGACCGCCTTCGCGGCCTCGCGAATCATGGGCGAAAGCGACCCGCAGTGCCGCCCCGGTTGGGCGCGAGCGGGAGGTTCTCCACTCGATTGACGACCGTCAGCGGCTCCCCCAGCAGGTGCTCCGCAATCGGCCCGACAACCGCCGGATCGCCGCTTGTCGCCATGCGAACGGCGCCGGCCGCCTCGCGATCGCGCCGCAGACCGGTTTCCGTGAGAACCGCATCGAGCCGCCGGGCGATCGCGGCGCCGCTGTCGATCACCTCGACGTCGGGTCCCATGAATCGCTCGATCGGCGCGCGCAGGAACGGGTAGTGCGTGCAGCCAAGCACCAGAGTGTCAACGCCGCCCTCCAGCATCGGCTCCAGCAGCGGCCGCAACGCCGCGTCGACCGCGGGTCCCTCCAGCATCCCCGCTTCGACCAGCTCAACCAGTCCCGTGGCAGCGACCCGATGCACCTCCACGCCGGCGGCATAGGTCTCGATCAACCAGCGCAACCGCTCGCCGGCAACGGTGCGCGGCGTCGCCAGCACTCCCACCCTTCCGGACGTCGTTTGCTCGACGGCGGGCTTGACCGCGGGTTCGTGCCCGATCAGCGGGACGTCCGGAAACATTTCGCGCAGGGAGAAGACGGCCATCGCGCTGGCGGTGTTGCAGGCGATCACGACCGTCTTCGCGCCGGCCGCGATCAGGTCACCGACAACCTTCGCCGAACGGGCGCGAATCTCGTCGGGAGGTCTGATGCCATAGGGGCACCAGGCGCTGTCGGCGAAGTAGAGGTAGTCCTCGCCGGGCCGCCGCCGGCGCAGCTCGCGCAGGACGCTGATGCCGCCGAGGCCGGAGTCGAAAACGCCGACCGGGCGGGGGGCGGGCATGTGTGGGGGATTCATGAGCACCCCTTGGTGCGAGGTTCAGGTGTTCGTGGTGTTGGCGGCGCATCAGATGACGGCCGCCAACACCGAAACATTATGGCACCTGCCCTCTCATCGGGCCGGTGCCATATGGAATCAGGACCATCACTCCGATCTCGGTCCCTTGGGACTGCCTTGCGGGCTGCGTATCAGCGAGGCACGTTCCAGGTCGGCGACTCGACGCGCGTCCCTTCGCCACCGAGCTGCCACGAGTGCAGAAGCGTCCACTGCATCGACTCCCACCGCGGGCCCGACCATTGCCGGCTGCGGCAGGCGACGAGGTGAAATCGGTCGGCGGTGAACGAGTCCGGCCCGATCGGCTCGGCGTCGCGCAGAAACGCGACCAGCTCGCCGGTCAGCCCTTTCGGGATGTCGCCCATCGCCAGCGTCAGGTGGGCGTGGAATCGCTCCATCGCGCCCTCGACCGGGGTGAAGTCGCAGTCGTCGCGGATCAACGGCGACAGCGCCGTGAAGACGTCCTCGTGAAATCCCTGAAGGGCCGCGTTGGTGCTGCCGTCCTCCAGATACTGGATATCGAGCACCGGACCGCCGCTCCGGCCGAATGGGATGATGCCGCGATTGATCACCGCGAATGGCTTGTGGCGAGTCATCACCGGATCGAGCGCCGCGACCATGCCCGCGACGCTCGCGTCAGACCGAAAAAACCCTTGATCGTCGCGTGCGGCATGAACCGTCCGGCGCACATGCTTCCGTACTGCCGCGCGACGATATCGTGGAGCTCGGCCTGCGCCCGCGACATCGCCAGCGGCGGACGCAGGTAGAGCCCGAACCGGACATCCGGCTGACCCTCGACGACCGCCAGCGTCACGCGTCGCCGCTCGCGGCGGTCGCCAGCTTGCTGACCGGGTGCACGGCGCCGCGCTGGCGCTCCGGAACATCGGCCCAGAAGTGCAGCTCCCGCTCCGGCAGCCGCGGCAGCTCCTCGCCGGCGAGCAGCGTGCGCGTGTTCACCAGCAGCTTCGAGCCAGACCGCTCCGCCATGGCGATGTCGTGGAAGGCGAACTCGCCCTCCTCCAACCGGAACATGGCGATATCGGCCGGGGCGCCGACGCCGAGTGTGCCGAGATCGTCCAGTCGGACCGCGCGCGCCGCGTTGACGGTGGCGCAGGAGATCACGTCGGAGATCGACATGCCCAGGTTGATGAACT
>JAEVYR010000353.1 GCA_023392645.1 Chloroflexota bacterium
GCCGCGTGCTGGAAGAGAAGGGAGGTCAGCCGGCTCCGGGCGTTCCCCGATACCGCCATCCCGTGCAAGGGCGCGAAGCACCCGGTGCCGCTGCGCCAGAAGCCTTCGATCGGGCCGAAGAAGGCAAGATATCCCATCAGCCGGTCGCCGTCGAGCGCCGCGACGCCGGTGCCGCGCTGGAACAGGTCGGCGACCGCGCGTCCCAGCACGGCCGGCACCCCGTCCGCCGCCAGCGCCGGCACCCGCTCGCGCTCGTGCGCGAACGCCGTCAGCGCCAGCATCGTCGCGTCCCGGATGTGGCGCTCGGCCAGCGGCTCGAACCGGATCGTCACGCGCCCTCGCTTCGCTGCAGGTGTCCCACCAGCTCGACGTGGTGCGTTTGCGGGAACATGTCGAAGGCGTCGACCGACACCAGCTCGTAGCCGCCGTCGATCAGGCCGCGCACGTCCCGCGCGAAGGTCGCCGGATCGCAGGAGACCGCCGCGATGTGCGCCGGCTTCATCCGCAGCATCCCGTCGACCACCTGCGGGCCGGCCCCGGCCCGGGGCGGGTCGAAGACCAGCAACGAAACCCGCCCCAGCGGCGAGCGATCCTCCCCGATCCACGCTTCCACCGGCGAGGTGACGATACGGACGTGGCTGTCGTCGTCCGACGCACCGGTGTTCTCGATCGCGAATTTCGTCGATGTGTGGTCGCTTTCGACGCCGATCGCGCGCTCGAAGCGGTCGGCCAGTGGCTTGGTGAACAGACCCACGCCGCAGTAGAGATCGACCGCGATGCCGGCATCGTCCGCGGCGACATCGGCGATCTCCAGCACTCGCTCCAGCAGCAGCTCGGTGACCGGGAGGTTCGACTGGAAGAAGCAGTCGGCGTTGAAGCGATAAGGGTGCCCGCCGACGGTGCGCATCACCAGCCGCGAGCGGGTTGCGCCGGTCGGCTCGAGCACGCTGCCGACGTCGCCTGCGACCCCGCGATATTCGTAGGCCGACCGGCTGACGAGGCCGGCGGCGAAATCGTCGCGCAGCGTCGTCAGCAGCGCCTGCACCTCCGGCGTCAGGATCGGGCACACGTCGATATCGACCACGGTGTGCGAGCCGGCGGCGAAGTAGCCGATGTTCTTCTGGCGCTGGTCGATCTGCCACTCCGCGCGGGAGCGGTAGGCGAGCGGCTCCGGCGAGGCGGTGATCGGCACGTCCGGCACCGGGTCGAGCTTGCCGATCCGGCGCAGGCTGTCCTGGATCATCTCGACCTTGGTCGCGAGCTGGTCGTCGTACGAAAACTGCTGGAAATCGCAGCCGCCACAGGCGAAGAAGTACGGGCAGGGCGGCTCGACGCGCGTCGGCGACGGTTCCAGCACCTCCAGCAGCTCGGCCTGGATCACCTTGCCGCGCTGGCTGCGGATCGATGCCCGCACGCGGTCGCCGGGGACGGTTTCCGGCACGAACACGGTCTTGCCGTCGAGGAAGGCGATGCCCTTGCCGTCGCCGACGATGCGGGCGATATCGACCTCGATCGGCTCGGTCGGCGGCGGGGTCGGCTGAGGGCGCGATCGGGCGGGTGGGCGTCGCCCGGGACGCTGGTTGGAACCGCCGCGGTCGCCGGGGCGGCGCGGTGGGCGGGTATCTGAGCGGTCGCGGGACATGCCGGGCATCCTTCCGGGTGGGCCGATACGGTCATCATCCTGTAGTGTACCGGGTGAGATGCCGGGCATCGTTCCGGCAACCGGCTTTGCACACGATCGGGACGAGGAATGACGGAGGAGACCAGCGGCGACACGACACCGGCGACGAAGCCGCGACCGTGGCGACTGGGCGTGTTGCTTTCCGGCTCGGGGCGGACGCTGGCCAACCTGCTGGCGGTGATCGCCGCCGGCGAGCTGGACGTCGAGATCGTCTGCGTGGTCAGCTCCCGGTCCGGCGTGCGGGGGATCGAGATTGCCCGCGAGGCTGGCATCCCCGTCGTGGCGGTGCCCCGGAAGCGGTACATCGATCCGGCAGAACACGGGCGGGCGGTGCTCGACGCCGTCGCCCCGCACGAGCCCGACCTGCTCATCCTCGCCGGCTACCTCTGCCAGGTCGCCGTGCCGCCCGAGTGGGTGGGGCGGATGCTCAACATCCACCCCTGCCTCCTGCCCCAGGCGGAGACCTACGCCGCCGGACGCGGCCGGTACGGCGTCCACGTCCACGAGGCAGTGCTCGCACACGGCGACGCGGTGTCAGGCGCGACGGTCCATGTTGTCACCGCCGACTACGACGAGGGGCCGCCGGTCCTCCAGCGGGAGGTGCCGGTGCTGCCGGGCGACACGCCGGAGACGCTGGCCGCGCGCGTGTTCGCCGTCGAGTGCGAGCTCTACCCCGAAGCCATCCGCCGCTACATCGCCGCCCACCCGGAGCTGAAGCGGCCCTGACCCCGGCCCGGGACGATTTTGGCTTGGACAACCGGCGTGACCCGTACCAACGTCACTCCGAGCTAGTCGAGGGTCCTCCCCGTCGCCTTCCCACCACGGGAGGAGAACTGCTCCACCCCTGACCCCTTCCCGACTCGGGGATGGGAACCGTCGCTCAGAGTGACGACATTTCATGTCGTCTGTTCACGGACCCGCGTTGTGCCGGTCCCGAGGCTACTGCCGCCCGGAGAATTTGTGGTCCGAGTTCCGCAAATCGCCACCGTCGCCTGCTGGCCCGTTCGGGCCGTCCGCGACCCGACTGATACGAATTTGCAACGCCGGGGGCGCGAATCGAGTCACCGCTGCAATATCTCCAGGATCACCATGCTGGGCGACGGGCAATGCTGCCCGGCTCCTCCTTGCCGCCTCCGCGCCGGCACATGACAGGGCCGGACCCTGTCCCTCTCACGCCTGGACGCCGCCGATGCGGATCGCGGCCGTCCCCAAGGTCCCAGCACAGGCGCTTCTGTCCTTCCGTTCCTCCCGAAAGGAGGTCTGCGATGTCCTCGCGCCTTTCCACGGCCGGTCTCGCCGGTATATGCGCCCGGCACCCCTGGCGCACCTTCGTCGTCTGGATCGTGATCCTCGCCCTCGCGGTGGTCGCCGCCAGCGGGCTCGGCGATGCGCTCACGTTCGAGGGCAGCTTCACCAGCCGCCCGGAGTCAGTTCGCGGCGATGACCTGCTCACCGAGCGCCTGCGCGGGGGCGAGGACGAGGCGCTGATCGAAACCGTCATCGTCCACTCCGACACCGTCAACGTCACCGTCGACGACGTCGCGTTCCAGGAGATCGTCGAGCGCACCGCGGCGGACCTGCGTGCGATGCCGGAGATCGTCGCCGATGTCACGACCTACTACGACGTCGAGGCGGCGCGCGCACCCACCGCGGCGGGCCTAGTGTCGGCGGATCGCCGCACGATGCTGCTCCCGGTCACCCTCGTCGGCGACGTCGATGAGGCTGCCGCTCACGCCCAGGCGTACCGCGACGCCGTCCGGGCGCAGAGCGGCGGAGCGTTCGAGGTGCTCACGGTTGGCGACATCTCGGTGGGCGAGGAGTTTAGCCGGCTCGGGGAGGAAGACCTCGTCAGGGGTGAAACGTTCGGGCTGGCCGCAGCCCTGGTCGTCCTCGTCTTCGTCTTCGGGGCCCTGATCGCCGCGAGCATTCCCGTCGTGTTGTCCA
>JAEVYR010000354.1 GCA_023392645.1 Chloroflexota bacterium
GGCCGGGATCGAGGTGGACGTCCTCGAGACGAGGAACTACGTCGGGGGAGGCTCGCTGCCGGGGCAGTCGCTGCCCGGGGTCGCCCTGGCCCTGAAGAGCAGCGATGCGGACATACTCGCGAAACGCCTTCGCACCGGGCCGACCGCGCCAGTGTATGGACGAATCGACGATGGTTGCCTGCTCGTCGAGGTGCGCACCGTCGATCCGGAGGACGACGACGCGCTGGTCGCGTCGATCATCGCCGCTGGACCGAATTCGTGATCGACCGGACCAACACCTACGACGCCGGGCTGCGAGTATCCCTGAAATAAGGGCTGACAGGCGGGTAGAAGGATCGGTGCCGCTCGGCGAGCTGCGCGAGCTGCGTCTTGAGCTCGCGGACGGTGTCCGGGTCCGCCTCGCGCTCGGCCTCGCTGAGGTGTTCCTGCAATTGTCGCAACAGGTAACCGAACCGCTCTTTGCCCAGGTTCGCCAGGATCTGTGTCGCTTCGCTTTTGATCTGTCCGGGGAACTGTTCCGGTCGCCCTTCGAGCGATGACAGGAGGTATTCGGCGTGGTCGGCGACCTCGTCGTCGAGCGCGACAACAATCTCCTCGGCGCTCATGCCGTCCAGCGTCTCGCCCCGGAGGGTTTCCAGGATCGCCCGGTTGCGCGCGTCGTGGATGTCGTCGAGCGGCACCATCTCCAGCACCTCGCCGGTGAGCGCGTGGTGTCGCAACAGCAGCGCGACGAGGTAGTTCTCGTTGGTGCGCTCCCGCGATCGGCCGTCGACCGTCGCCTTCACCGCGCTCGCCTCGCGCATCGCCCGCTCGCGTCCGGCCATATTCGCGCGGCGGATTTCCGACAGCACCACGCGCTCGTCGAGCCGCAGCCGGCGCGCGAGCTCGCCGATGTAGTGCGCCTGCACCACACGATCGGTGATCTGGCGGAAGAGGGGAGCGATGCGGTGCACCGCCTCCGACTTCCCGCGCGCATCGCTGCCCTCGACGTCCTTCGTCAGCATTTCGATGGTGAAATCGAGGAACGGTCGCGCCGCCTTGATCAACCCTTCCCATTCGTCCGGGTTGGCGCGAATGACGTCGTCCGGATCCTGACCCTCCGGCATCTGGGCGATGGCGATCTCGGTCTTGTGCTTGCGCTCCATGCGGACGATGCCGAACGCGTCCGGCACGGTGTCCTCGTCGTCACCGAGGGTCTGGGTCATCGTCTCCAGACCGCGAAGCGTCGCCATCTGGCCGGCGGCGTCGGCGTCGAGCGCCATCACGATCCGCTTCGCGCCGCGACGGACGAGGCCGACCTGCTGCTCCGTGAGGGCCGTGCCCATCGCGGCGACGACGTTTTCGTAGCCGAACTGGTGCGCCGCGATGGCATCCATGTAGCCCTCGACGATCACCACCTCGTCGGTCCGGCGGACCGCCTCGCGGGCGGCGTCGATGCCGTAGACGATCGCGCTCTTGTCGAACAGCGTCGTCTGGGGGCTGTTGAGATATTTGGGGATGCCGTCGCCGATCGCGCGGCCGCCGAACCCGACGATCTCGCCGTCGCGGTTGCGGATCGGAAACATGAATCGGTTCCGAAAGCGGTCGTAGTAGCCCTCGCCGGACTTGCGCGGCTGGATCAGGCCCGCTTCCTCCGTCAGCGCGACGTCGACGTTTCGCGACGCCAGGAACGTCAGCAGCGCGTCCCACGACTCCGGGGCAAAGCCAAGGCGAAACTTCTCGACCATCTCGTCGGACAGGCCGCGATCCCGCAGCATCTGTCGACCAGCTTCGCCCTGCGGCGCCTTGGTGAGCACGTGGTGGAAGAACGTGGCGGCGAGGTCGTTGATGTCCACCAGCCTTTGCCGATGCTCGTCGTGCTTCGGCGTGATGCTGCCGCCCTGCTGCAGCTCGACGCCCGCCTTCGCGGCCAGGTCGCGCAGCGCCTCGCGGAACTCAACGCCCTCGATCAGCATCTGGAAGGTGAAGAGGTCGCCGCCCTTGCCACACCCGAAGCAGTGGAAGTTCTGCGAGTCGGGGAAGACGACGAACGACGGCGTCTTCTCCTGATGGAACGGGCAGAGTCCCTTGTAGCTGCGGCCGGCCCGCTTCAGGCTCGGCACCACTTCCCGCACGAGGTCGACAATATCGATGCGATCCCGGATTTCGGCGACGGCGTCCTGGGCCATGCGAACCCCCTGGGTTACGGAACGAGAATCTGGTGCGGGGCGATGCGCTCGTGCAGCTCGATCGCGTAGCGGTCGGTCATCGAGGCGACGGCGTCGGCGACCCGGCGCTCAAGCGACTCGCCGGGCAGGTGGTGGATCGTCTCCGGAATCAGCTCGGGATGCTCGAGATGCCACGCGAAGAGGCGCTTGACGATCTCGCCGGCCTGCTTCGTCTGCTCCAACTGGTTGATCGGGTCGTACACGCGTTCGAAGAGGAATCGCCTCAGGGCGTTGGCGACCTCCCGTCGCTCGGCGGACATGGCGATCACGGGCTCTTCGGCGTCGACGCGGGAATTGTCGATCAGGTCGACGATCAGCGTGTCGATGCGCGAGGCGTGCGAGGTGCCCAGCGCATCATTGACGCTGTCGGGGATGTCCCCGGGCGTCAGCATTCCGGCCCGGATGGCGTCGTCGAGGTCGTGGTTCATGTAGGCGATGCTGTCGACGACCTTGATCACCATGCCTTCGAGCGTCGATGGCTGCCCCGAGACGGATCCCTCGATCGCCTCGCGCGGTTTGGAGTGGCGCAGGATGCCGTCGCGGACCGGAGTGGTGAGATTGAGTCCCGCGCCGTCCTTCTCCAGCACATCGACGACGCGCAGGCTCTGCTCGTTGTGGCGGAACCGCGGGAAGACCTCGGCCAGCGCCCGCTCGCCGGCGTGGCCGAAGGGCGTGTGCCCTAGATCGTGACCCATCCCGATCGCTTCGATCAGGTCCTCGTTGAGCCGGAGCGCGCGACCGACCGTGCGCGCGAGCTGAGCGACCTCGAGCGTGTGCGTCAGCCGGGTGCGGTAGTGGTCGCCGCCCGGCGCGATGAAGACCTGCGTCTTGTGCATCAACCGCCGGAAGCTCTTGCTGTGGATGATGCGGTCGCGGTCGCGCTGGAACGCCGTCCGCACCGGCGATTCCGGCTCCGACCGCTCGCGGGTCGCCTCATCGCTGAAGCAGGCGTGCGGGCTCAGCGTGGCGCGCTCGCGCTGCTCCAGCATCCGACGGATGTGGCCGTCGCGGGCGCTCACTCGTCGTCCTCGACGATCTCGAGCCGCGCGAGGCTCGCCATCAGGCGCTTCTTGCCGTGCCGCATGAATTCGACGGCGACCTCCTGGTCGTTCTTGAGCTTGATCACCTCGGACACCACACCGGTCCCGAATTTGGGGTGGAAGACCTTCTGCGCCACCTCGTAGTCGGGAAGCACGACCGGCTCGGGCGGCGCGGCGGGCGGATCGAACGACCCGCTGCCCTGGACCCGACCCGCCAGCGCGCCGCCCCGGTAGCCGCTGAGCCGGCCGGTGCGCGAGCTCGCCATCGCGTCGCGGCGGGTGACCGACTTCATCGCCTCGGCCGGGATGCCGTCGAGGAATCGCGACGGCTCGTTCATGCCGTAGCGTCCGTAGGACATCCGCGAGGTGGCGCAGGTCAGGTAGAGCAATTGCTTCGCGCGGGTCACGCCGACGTAGAAGAGCCGCCGCTCTTCCTCCATCGGCTGGTGGTCGAACGCCTCGATATCGACGGCGCGACTGATCGGCAGGAGTCCTTCTTCGACACCGGCGATGAAGACCACCGGGAACTCCAGCCCCTTGGCCGAATGCAGGGTGATCAGCGTCACCATGCCGGCGTCGTTGTCGTCCATCGCGTCGACGTCGGCGACGAGCGAGACCGATTCGAGGTAGTTGCGCAGGGCGTCGTCGGGGTCGAGCGTGTCGTATCGCTCCATGTCGGTGCGAAGCTCCTGGACGTTCGCCCAGCGCTGCAAATCCTCCTCCGACCCTTGCCTGTACTGCTCGCGGTACTCGCTGACTTCGACGACGTCATCGAATAGCTCGCTCAGTGTCGACGTCTTCGCCCGCTCGCGCAGGATCGCCATCGTCGCGCCGATCCGCTCGGCCGCCTTGCGCGCCGATCCGGAGATTTCTGGCGGGCTGTCGTGCCGCATGCTCGTCTGGATCGACGGCGCCAGCGCGATCAGCCCGTCCACCGCCGTGGCATCGTGCTGGTGCGCCCAATCGAGCAGCGTCTCCAGCGCCTTCGGGCCGAACCCCTTGCCGAGCGGCGTGTTGTCGATGATGCGCTCGAGGCTGAGGCGGTCGGCCGGGTTGTAGAGCAGCTTGAAGAACGCGAGGATGTCCTTGACCTCCTTGCGCTCATAGAACCGCACGCCGCCGATGATGCGATAGGGCACCTCGGAGCGGCGGAACGCCTCCTCCAGCACGCGGGACTGCGCCGTGGTGCGGTACATCACGGCGACCTGCTCAGGGTGGGCGAGTCCGCGCTGGGTGAGGCGGCGGATTTCGTCGACGACGAAGCTCGCCTCGTGGTTCTGGTCGGAGAGCTCCTGCAGCGCGATCTTCTCGCCGTCGGGATTCGTCGTCCGGATCGGCCGCTCGATGCGATCGGTGTTCTCGCGGAGCAGCCGGTCGGCCGCCTGCACGATGTAGCCGGTGGAGCGGTAATTCAGCTCCAGATTGATCTGTTTCGCGTCCGGATAGTCGTCCCGGAAGTTGAGGATGTTCGTGATGTCGGCGTTGCGCCAGGCGTAGATCGACTGGTCGGGGTCGCCGACCACGAAGAGATTGCGCCACATGTCGGCCAGCGCCGTCACCATCACGTATTGGACGCGGTTGGTGTCCTGGTACTCGTCGACGAGGATGTGCCGGAACTGCGTCTGGTACTTCTCCAGCAGTTGCGGGTCCGCGTCGAAGAGACGCAGCGGCAACGTCAACAGGTCGTCGAAGTCGACCGCGTTCAGGTCGCGCAGGCGTCGCTCGTACTCGGTGTAGACGCGAGCGACGATCTCGTCGTCGTAGGACGTCGCCTCGCGGACGACATCCTCCGGCATCTTCATCACCGATTTCGCGCTTGAGATCGCGCTGAGGATGCGGCGCGGCTGAATCTGCTTCGGGTCCATCCGCTCGTGGACGATCGATTCCTTGACCACGTCGAGCTGGTCGGCCGTGTCGTAGATGACGAAGTTCTGCTTCAGGTTGATCGCCGTCTCGGCCCGGTACGGGTTCTGGCGGAGGATGCGGACGCCCAGCGAGTGAAACGTGCCCATCACGAGACCGTCGGCGGCGCTGCCGCTGACGAGCCGGCGGATGCGCTCTCGCATCTCGCTCGCGGCCTTGTTCGTGAAGGTGACGGCGAGGATGTTCTCCGGGAGGACGTTCTCCTCACCGATTAGCCAGGCGATGCGATTGGTGAGCACCCGCGTCTTGCCCGATCCCGGCCCGGCCACGACGAGCACCGGGCCTGATGTGGTGGTCACGGCGCGCTTCTGGTCGTCGTTCAGGTCGGCAAGCAGGGGATGGGATTCGGTTTGCATCGCTGACGGAAGCCTCGGGGGTCGGTTCGCGGGCGGTTTGGCTAGGGGAACGTGTGTCCGTTCATGTCGAGTGTAGCGCACCGCCGGAGCGCATTCGACTCGGTTTGACGCCGTGTTGTGGCTTTGGTACGATAGCCGTCGTTGCGTGCGCCGACGTAGCTCAGTGGCAGAGCAAAGGACTCATAAGCCTTCGGTCGGTGGTTCGAATCCACCCGTCGGCACCAAGATGACCAATCGGCGTGGCAACGCCCCCCATTTGCCAACGATCAAGGATGGTGACGCGGTAGCGACGCCATCCATTCTTGTGTC
>JAEVYR010000372.1 GCA_023392645.1 Chloroflexota bacterium
TGGGGGTGCATGATGCGCTGCAGTGCGCGCCGCGCGCCGCGCCGGTCGCCAGCGCGGCCCTGCGCGCCGGCGACCTCTCTGCCCGCACGCTCGCGCCCTATAGGCTCGCCCGGCGGCGGGCCTTCACGACGAAGCATGCAGTGAGCTGGATCGTGCAGGGCTTCGTCAACACCCCGCCGCTGATGAGCTACGTCACCGACCGACTCGCCGAGCGGGAGGAGCTGGGCCTGGTGCTGAGCGGCGTGCTCGGCAACCTGCGGCCGGCCACCCAGGCCCTTTCGCCGCTGTATCTGGCCCGATTATTGCGTCCATGATGGAGAGTTTCGCGAACGGAGACGAGCGATGCGGTCTGCAGCCGGCGCGCGCCACCTCAACGCCACTCCGAGCTTGCTCAGAGTGACGGCGTATTCATGCCGTCTTCACGGGCCGCCACGAGGGCGGCACGACGACAACCATCCTGACAGGAGGCACCATGCGAACGGCGAACACCGTGCTGATGCGCGGCGAGCTCGACCACATCGTCGACCTGGCCGTCGCCACCGAGCGCTGGCCCGAGATCCTGCCACACTACCGCTGGGTCACGGTCCTCGAAGGCGACGGCGACCACAAGGCGGTCGAGATGGCCGCCCGGCGCGGCCGCTTTCCCGTCAAGTGGCGTGCCCGCCAGGATGTCGACCGTGACGGGCCCACCCCGATCATTCGCTTCGTCCACATCGGCGGCGTGACGAAAGGCATGGACGTCGCCTGGACCTTCGCGCCGGCGCCCGAGGGCGTCCACGTCACCATCGATCACGACTTCGCGCCGCCCTGGCCAATCGTCGGCGGCCTCGTCGCCGACCGCATCATCGGCCCGCACTTCGTCGAGGCGATCGCCGGCCGCACGCTGAGCACGATCAAGGGCATCGTCGAGAATCGCGACCAGCGGTTCCAACCTAATGGGACTCCACGATGAAGAGACACCGCGTCGCGATCACCGGCATCGGCGCCATCACCCCGATCGGCACCGGCGTCGACCAGCTCTGGAACGGCGTTCGCCGGGGCGAGTCCGCCGTCCGCCGCATCTCCCGCTTCGATCCCTCCGACTTCCCCAGCCAGATCGCCGCCGAGGTCGATTTCGATCCCATCGACCACATGGCGCCGAAGCGCGCCCGCCTGCTCGATCGCTTCTCCCAGCTCGCGCTCGTCGCTGCCCAGATGGCGCTGGCCGACGCCGGGCTCGACCCGGACGCCGCCGCGAGCGACGGCGCCGGCGCCTACGTCGGCTCGGCGCTCGGCGGGGTCGCCTTCGCCGAGGGACAGCACCGCGCCTACGTCACCGGCGGGCCGGGCAAGGTCAGCCCGATGCTGGCCCTCTCGGTCTTCGGTGGCGCGGCGTCGTCCAACATCACCATCGAGATGGGACTCACCGGCCCCTCCATCGCCAACGGGAACTCCTGCGCGGCCGGGATGATCGCGATCGGCGAGGCCGCCCGCCTCATCGCCGACGGCCGCGTGCCGGTGATGCTCGCCGGGGGCGCCGAGGCGCCGCTGGCGCCGCTCACCTTCGGCGCCTTCGCGATGATCCGCGTGCTCAGCACCCGCAACGACGACCCGGCCACCGCCAGCCGCCCCTTTGATGCCGGCCGCGACGGTTTCGTCATCGCCGAGGGCGCCTGCGTGCTCGTGCTGGAGTCGTTCGACCACGCTCGCGACCGCGGCGCGCGCGTCTACGCCGAGCTGGCCGGCTACGGCACCAGCAGCGACGGCTACCACATGACCCAGCCGCACCCGGACGGCTCCCGCGCCGCGATGGCGATGCGCGATGCGCTCTGCGACGCCGGCCTCGCGCCGGAGCAGATCGACTATGTCAACGCCCACGGATCCTCGACCGTCCTCAACGAGCCGACCGAGTGCAAGGCGATCCGTCTCGCGCTGGGCGAGCACGCCGAGCACGTACCGGTGAGCGGCACGAAGGGCCTCCACGGTCACGCCCTGGGCGCGACCGGCGCGATGGAGGTCGCGATCTCGGCCATGGCGCTGCAACGCGGCCACCTGCCCGGCAACGCCAATCTCGTCGAGCGCGACCCGGCCTGCGATCTCGACATCATCCCGCCGGGCGGCCGCGACCTGCAGGCAACCCACCTGCTCAGCAACGCCTTCGGCTTCGGCGGCATCAATGCCTGCGTCGCCATGCGCGCGGTCTGACCAACGCGGCTTGTGTTCAACATTGGCCTGTCTCGCCTATTGCAACGCAGGTCGGTGTCCGGCGATACTGAAATCCATTGGGTTCCTGGCCGCTACCAGTCTCATATCGTGAAGGGCACCGTTCGATGATCCGTCTCTTGAGCGCGGTCGGCTTTCTGTTGATCCTGGGCCTCGTTCCATCTGCCGCGAGCGCACAGATGGCGACGCCGGCCGCGGGGTTCATCACGCCCGATCCGGCGGCGTGCACGGTCGAGCCGCGTACGGTGGAGGAGCTGAAGGCCTACCTCGCCGACCCGGGTACCCCCGCGGCAACGCCCGACCCGGCCGACTTCACGGTGCCGTCCGGCGCTCCGGCGGATGAAGACCAGACCGCAGGGGTGACGGCCACGATCGACGAGCTCAACGCCTGCGTCAACGCCAACGCGTTCCTCCGGATGTTCGCCCTCTACTCGGACGGCTACCTGGCGCGCTCGCTCGTCGCCGGCGATCTCAACCCGGACGCGCTCAACTACTTCGCGACGCCGGTCGCGCCGCAGGAAGCGGACAAGCGCCTGTCGTACGAGGTGCAGGACATCGTGGTGCTCGACGACGGCCGCATCGGTGCCGTGATCGTCACCTTCAGTCCCTACGGCGGCAGCTACTCATCCGAATGGATCGCGTTCGTCGAGCAGGATGGCCGCTACCTGGTGGACGAGATCGTGGCCCTGCCTGACAGCGCGACACCAGCGGCCGGCTGATCGCGCCACGGTCGCATCTCGCGGCATCCTCAGCCCCGGCGCCTCCCAGGCCCGGGGCTGTCTCGCGTCCGCGCCACCCGGCCGATGCCCTCGCGGCCAGTCCGCTACGATAGCAACAACAGGATTCGCGACCACGCCACAGGGAGGGACCGCCAGATGACCACCAGCACACCAGCCAGCAGCCACACCCACGCGGACGAGCATGATGCCTGGTGGAAGCACGCCGTCGTCTACCAGATCTACCCGCGCTCCTTCGCCGATTCCAACGGCGACGGCATCGGCGACCTGCAGGGCATCATCGGCAAGCTCGACTACCTCGTCGAGCTCGGCGTTGACGTCGTCTGGCTCTCTCCCATCTACGCCTCGCCGCAGGACGACAACGGCTACGATATCAGCAACTACCGGGACATCGATCCCATGTTCGGCACGCTCGACGACTTCGACGAGCTGATGCGCGAAACGGGGCGGCGCGACATCAAGGTCGTGATGGACCTCGTCGTCAACCACACCTCCGACGAGCACCCGTGGTTCGTCGAATCCCGATCGAGCACCGACAACCCGAAGCGCGACTGGTACTGGTGGCGGCCGGCCCGCGAGGGGTTCGCGCCGGGCGACCCCGGTGCCGAGCCCAACAACTGGGAATCGACCTTCAGGGGTCCCGCCTGGACGTTCGACGAGACCACCGGCGAGTATTACCTCCACCTCTTCTCTCGCAAGCAGCCCGACCTGAACTGGGAGAACCCCGACGTCCGCGAGGCCGTCTACGAGATGATGCGCTGGTGGCTCGACCGCGGCATCGACGGCTTCCGCATGGATGTCATCAACTTCATCTCCAAGGACACCGCCCTGCCCGACGGCCCGCCCTCCGGCCGCGGCACGCTCGGCAACGGATCCGCCTCCTACATGAACGGCCCGCGCATCCACGAGTTCCTGAACGAGATGTATCGCGAGGTCTTCGCGGACCGCGAGAAGCCACTGCTCACCGTCGGCGAGATGCCCGGCGTCACCATCGCCGAAGCGAGGCTCTACCCCGATCGCGCTGGCAATGAAGTCGACATGGTCTTCCAGTTCGAGCACGTCCAGCTCGATCGCGGCCCGCTCAACGAACCGATCCCGCTCGACCTGACCGACCTCAAGGCGTCGCTCGGGCGCTGGCAGGAGGGACTGGGGGAGATCGGCTGGAACAGCCTCTACTGGAACAACCACGACCAGCCCCGCGCCGTCTCCCGCTTCGGCGACGACGGCCAGTACCGCGTTCAATCCGCGAAGATGCTCGGCACCGTGCTGCACATGCACCGGGGCACGCCCTACATCTATCAGGGTGAGGAGCTGGGCATGACGAACTACCCCTTCGCCGCGATCGCCGATTTCCAGGACATCGCGTCGGTGAACGCCCATGCCGACGCCATCGCCCTCGGCTTCCCCGAAGACGCCGTCTTCGCGGCGATGTGCATTGTCAGCCGCGACAACGCCCGCACGCCGATGCAGTGGGATGCCTCCGCCGAGGCCGGCTTCACCACCGGCACGCCGTGGTTCCCGGTCAACCCGAACGCCGCCGAGATCAACGCCGACGCCGAGCGGGCCAACCCCGATTCCGTTTTCAGCCACTATCGCAAGCTGGTCGCGCTGCGCCACGAGCTGCCCGTCATCGCGCTCGGCGACTTCGACATGCTGCTGCCGAACGACCCGGCGGTCTACGCCTTCACCCGGGCGCTCGACGGAGTCACGCTGCTGGTGCTCGGCAACTTCTCCGGCGACGAGGTCGACGTCAACCTCGACGACGCCGACGCCTGGGCCAGCGAGGAGCTGCTGATCGGCAACTACCCGCTCCGCGACGGCGAAAACGGCATCATCCTCCGCCCGTGGGAAACCCGCGTCTACCGTCGTGGCTGACCTGGACGGCCGGTGGGCCTGCCTCGGAGCCTGTGGTGAGGACAGGGCCCCATGACGCGCGGTGCCGGTGGGCGCGATCAACGGCTGCATCAGCGCGCTCACTGTGAACGACCGCTCGCCTCGCCGTACATCACCCCTTGCGCGAATAATTAGCCTGTGCTAATTTAGTCTCGCAGGGCGATGTGCCGCCGGACCACGCGATCCCCGCACCGCCCACCGATCGGCCGTCGCGCATGAGCCTCGAAACCGCCGCCCAACCTCGAACCCGGCCTCGCGGGCTCCCCCACGCCCACGACCTCATCCACGGCGACTCCGATCTCCCCTGGTACAAGCGCCTGCTTCCCTTTCTCGGTCCCGCGTTCGTCGCCGCCGTCGCCTACGTCGACCCCGGCAATTTCGCCACCAACATCCAGGGCGGCGCGAAATTCGGCTACCTGCTGATCTGGGTCATCGTCGCCTCCAACCTCATGGCGATGGTCATCCAGTCCCTCTCCGCCAAGCTCGGCATCGCCACCGGCCTCAACCTCGCCGAGGTCTGCCGCGACCAGATGCCCGTGTGGATGCGCTGGCTCTGGTGGGCGATCACCGAAGTCGTCGCGATGGCCACCGATCTCGCGGAGTTCCTCGGCGCCGCGCTCGGGCTCTACCTGCTCTTCGGCATCCCCCTCTTCCCGGCCGCGCTCGTCACCGGCGTCGCCACGTTCCTCATCCTCGGGTTGCAGCGCTACGGCGTCCGCGCGCTCGAAGCCGTCGTCATCGCCATGCTCGCCGTCATCTCCGGCTGCTACCTCGTCGAGCTGGTGCTGGAGCGGCCCGACTGGGGCGCCGCCGGCTCCGCGCTGGCCCAGCCCCGCTTCGATGGCAGCGAGAGCGTCGTGCTGGCCGCCGGCATTCTCGGGGCGACCGTGATGCCCCACGTCATCTTCCTGCACTCCGCCCTGACCCAGCACCGCATCGTCGCCGAGGACGATGCGGCCCGCCGCAAGCTCTTTCGTTTCGAGCTGGTCGACATCGTGATCGCGATGGGCATCGCCGGCGCCGTCAACGCCGCGATGCTGCTGATGGCGGCCGCCACCTTCTACGACGCCGGCCTGAGCGACATCGCCTCGATCGAGGTCGCTCACCGCACGCTGGAGCCGCTCGTGGGCAGCGCTGCCAGCACGCTGTTCGGCGTCTCATTGCTCGCGGCGGGGCTCTCCAGCACCGCCGTCGGCACCATGGCCGGGCAGGTCGTGATGCAGGGCTTTTTGCACCGCCACATCCCCATCTGGCTGCGACGCCTGGTGACGATGCTGCCGACACTGGTCATCATCGGGCTCGGCGTCGACACCACCCGCACGCTCATCCTCAGCCAGGTCGTGCTCTCCTTCGGCATCCCCTTCGCGCTGATCCCGCTCGTGATATTCACCAGCCGCCGCGACATCATGGGCCGCGCGCTCGTCAACCGCCGTGGCACCACCATCCTCGCGTGGGGCATCACCGCGCTCATCGTCGCCCTCAACGCCTGGCTCCTCTGGTCGACGATCATGTCGTAGGGAAGGGATTGCCCGCGCCCGCCAGCGCGGCGAAAGACGACGTCGGCGCGGGCAATGCCCTTCCTGATCCGCAACCGCGCCCGCCAGCGCGGCGAGGGACGACGTCGGCGCGGGCAATGCCCTTCCTGATCCCCAACCGCGCCCGCCAGCGCGGCGAGGGACGAGGTCGGCGCGGGCAATGCCCTTCCCGATCTCGCCGCGCGGTCGGGAGGTCGTTGGCACCACCGCCGCAATCCCTTCCCTGCGGTGATCCCCGCCCCTGCCCGACCTCCGACGCACCTGCCACCGACCGGGGCGGCGGCACGGGCTATAATTCATCCCGTTAGGTAGCTGCTTTCCGCAGCCGACGTCACCCCGAGGAGATGCCCATGCCCACCCCTGCCACCGAATCGACCGACACCGCCTTTGACCAGTACGCCAAGCCAGGCGTGCTCGTCACCACGCAGTGGGTCGCCGATCATCTCGATGATCCGTCCGTCCGCATCCTCGAATCCGACGAGGATCTGCTGCTCTACGAGATCGGGCACATCCCGGGCGCGCTCAAGCTCGACTGGGAATCCCAGATGCAGCAGCCCGTGATTCGCGACTTCGTCGACAAGGCCGGCTTCGAGCAGCTCTGCCGCGAGCGTGGTATCGCCAACGACACCACCGTCGTGTTCTACGGCGACCGCAACAACTGGTACGCCACCTACGGATACTGGCTCTTCCGCTACTACGGCCACGACGACGTCCGGGTGATGGACGGCGGCCGCGCCAAGTGGGAGGCCGAAGGGCGCGAGTACACCCGCGAGGTGCCGAGCTACCCGGAAACCGACTACACCGCGCAGGAGCCGGACGGCTCGATTCGCGCCTTCCGCGACGACGTGATGGCCCTGATCGAGGCCGGCGACCCGGCGCTGGTCGATGTCCGCTCCCCGCAGGAGTACACCGGCGAGCTGCTGCACGCCGTCGGCTACCCGCAGGAGGGCGCGCAGCGCGCCGGACACGTCAAGGGCGCGCAGAACATCCCCTGGGGCACGGCCGTGAACGAGGACGGCACCTTCAAGTCGGCCGACGAGCTGAAGGCCCTCTACGAAGGCAAGGGCATCACGCCAAACAAGGACGTCATCGCCTACTGCCGCATCGGCGAGCGCTCCAGCCACACCTGGTTCGTGCTGCGCGAGCTGCTCGGCTCCCCCGACGTGCGCAACTACGACGGAAGCTGGACCGAGTGGGGCAGCCTCGTCGGCGCCCCCAACGCCACCGGCAACGAGCCGGGGTAGAGGCCGCACCCCGGAGGGGAGGGGCTTGTCCCTTCCCTCACAGCCATCATTCCGTACGGGAGGGGCGTGTCCCCTCCCACGCCGAACGCGAAGGACACCTCCACTCTTGGACCGACAGGACTACATCGACGCCATCCTCGACCACTTCGAAAACCCGATCAACAAGGGTCGGATGGACGACGCCTCGATCGATCTCGGCGGCGGCAATCCCGGCTGCGGCGACCTCATCGTCATGTATCTCAAAATCGGCGATGACGAGCGCATCGAGAAGGCCAGCTTCGAGGGCGAGGGCTGCACCATCTCCCAGGCCGGCGGCTCGATCATCAGCGAGATGATCGAGGGCATGACCATCGACGAGCTCAAGGCCCTCGGCACCGACACGATGCGGGAGGAGATGGGCGACGATGTCGTCAAGAGCCGCGTCCGCTGCGCCACCC
>JAEVYR010000484.1 GCA_023392645.1 Chloroflexota bacterium
TTTCCCAGAACGAGCGCGGCGAGATCCTGGACTGGGGCGAGATCTCCGGTTTCGCCCGGCAGGCCGAGGACACCGGCTACGATTCTGTCTGGATTTGCGACCACCTGCTCCACCGGTTCGAAGGCAAGCCCACGGTCGGTTTCCACGAGTGCTGGACCATTCTCTCGGCGCTGGCGGCCGTCACCAGCCGGGTCGAGCTCGGCACGGCCGTTCTCTGCTCCGGCTTTCGCAACCCGGCGCTGCTCGCCAAGATGGCGACGACGCTCGACACCATCTCCGGCGGCCGCTTCATTCTCGGCATCGGCGCCGGCTGGCACGAGGAGGAGTTCGACGCCTTCGGCTTTCCCTTCGATTATCGCGTCAGCCGCTTCGAGGAGGAGCTGCAGATCATCCGTGCACTCCTCGATGACGGCGAGGTGACTTTCCACGGCACGTACCACCACGCCGAGCGGTGCGAGATCGTTCCGGGCGGGGTCCGACCCGGCGGCCCGCCGATTCTCGTCGGCGCGTTCGGTCCGCGCATGATGCGCCTGACGGCGCGCTACGCCGACCAGTGGACCATCGACTGGCTCGGCCCGGAGGAGCGGGTGCTCGAGCAGGTTGGGCGGGTTCGCGAGGCGTGCGAGGCGGAGGGGCGCGATCCGGCGACGCTCGTGCTCACCGGCGGCGTCACGGTCGCCTACCCGGACCTCGGCGGTCTGCCGAACTGGATGGGCGACCCCAGCACCTATCTCACCGGCGACGCCGAGACGCTCGGTCGCCAGCTCGCGGCCTACGGCGACCTCGGCATCTCGCACCTGCTCACCAACCTCTTCCCGCACACGGAAGAAGCGGTCGCCCGCTACGCCGACGCCATCGCGGCGGCAAAGGGAATGGCGCGATCGTAGTGCCGCCCCTGTGGCGACCCGTAAGGACAGGATGCAAATCCCGTCACTCAAATCGCCTCGGCAAGCTCGGGGTGACGTTGGTGTGAGGCACATTGTCTTCGAGAATCGGACGCTGATCCCCTCGCCGAATGGCCGGCACAGGGCCGGCGCTACGAGTCGGTATCGGCGGCAGTCTTTCGATTTGCGCGGTCAGATCGCCCAGAAGCCGTGGCTGAAGAGGACGGTGAGGAAGGTGACGGCGACGGTGCAGGTGACGATCACGACATCGCGCGGCCAGCCGCGCCACCCCGCCCGCTCGAGCAGCCATGCGAAGGCGACGAACGCCCCGATCGCCGGCAGCAGGTAGCGCCCCAGCGACACCCACGTCATCACACCCTGCATCACCACCAGCAGCGTTGTCAGCAGCGCGATACCGGGATCCAGCCGCCGCCACACCCACGGCAGCGTCGCCAGCCAGATCGCCCACAACACCACGTTCAACACGATGATCAAATGGCGCGGGTCGCCGAGGAAGGTCGTCTCCGGGTCGGTGACGAAGAGCCTGACGTAGAACCAGACATGCTCGCTCCAGCCGCCCCAGTTCTCCTGCGCGGTGAAGTAGGCGAGCAGGTCGCCGTAGACGAACCAGGTGATCAGGAACCAGGTCACCACCCCCAGCGGCGAGACGATCGTCACCGTCGCCAGGTCGCGCAGCGGTCGCTTCCGGTGCCACGCGAACAGCAGCAGCGCCGGCGGGATCGCCAGCCCAACCAGCCGCGGCGCCGTGCCGAGTGACGCGGCGATCGCCGCCGCCCACCACCGGTCCCGGTCGGCGAACCAGAAGCTGGCCACCACCGTGAGCAGGAAGAGCGACTCGCTGTAGCCAGCGCTGAAGAAGTAGCTAAACGGCGAGATGCACAGCAGCAGCGTGGCGGTGCGGGCAACGGAATGGTTCGTCCGCCGCGCGACGACGTCGGCGAACATCGGCGCCGCGACGAAAAATGCGACGTTGCTGATGATCACCGCCATGAACGCGAGCTGCGCCTCGGTGATGGGTCCCGGCAGAGGCCACGCGAGCGCCTTCATCAGCATCGGATAGAGCGGGAAGAAGCCGAGCCCGCCGTTGTGGCTCGGGCTCGCCTCGTTGCCGTAGCCGAAGATCCCGATCGCGACGTAATGCGCCGTGTCCCACCGCGACCAGCCGTCGATCCACGACCATTGTTCGAGAAAGGCATCCGGCACCTGCGCCGGGTACCAGGGCAGGCGCTCGAACGCCCGCAGACCGATCCACGCGACGAGGAAGAGCAGCACCCGCGTCGCCAGCACGGTCGCGAGCGCCTGCGCCGTCAGCGACGTCGCCAGCCAGCGGCGCAGCCTCCCCGGCGCGGCGTCAGGCGCCATGCGCTTCCTCGAACCAGTAGCGCCAGAGGTCGCCGAGGTCCTGCCCGGAGGCCGCTTCGAACGCCGCCAGCAGGTCCGCTGGCGTGGCGGTTGTGAAGCGATGTTCGGCATAGTAGCGCTGGACCGCGGCGGCGAATGCGTCGTGGCCGATCTCGTCGTAGATCGCCTTGAACCCCATTGGCGCCTTTTGGTAGGCGGCGTAGCTGTAATCGCTGCTCGACTGGGCGTCGGTCGGCGTGTCGACGATCACGTCCGGCCCGGCGCGATTGAACGACTCGAACGGGTTCTGGATGTAGCGCTGCAGGATTTGTTCGCCCGCCTCGGGGCCGTAGGTGGCGGTGAAGTAGAGCTGCGACGACATGAAGTTGGTCAGCCCCTCGTCGATGAAGGCGTGATCGTACTGGTTGTTGCCGACCAGCCCGTACCACCACTGGTGCAGTACCTCGTGGGCGACGGTGAAGTCGAGCCCGTTCGGCACGTCGAGGTTGAAGTCGTCGCGGTAGTACGAGGAGCCGATGTAGATCAACTGCGGGAACTCGACCCCCGCCGCGCCGAAGAGATCGACCGGCACCAGGTCGAGCGTGGTGTAGGGATAGGGACCGATCAGCTCGTTGAAATACTCCAGCGACTGGGCCGCGTAGGTCAGCACCGCCTCGCCGACGCGCTCCTGCCCCGGCTCGTACCATGAGGTGATGGTGGTGCCGTTCACCTCGGTCGCGACGGATTCGAAGTCGTTGTCCAGCACGAGCGTCATGTCGCGCACCGGCCCGGTCACGAAGTGGTGGTCGACACCCGAGCCCCGCTTGACGGTTTCCGTGGTGATGCCGGTGCCGATCACGCGCCACCCGGCCGGCGCGCGGAACGTGACATCGTAGGAGGCGACATCGCTGAAGATGGGGTCGCCGTTCACGCTCGGCGGATCGAGCACCCAGCCGCGCGCGGGATCGCGCCCGGCGATGATGGGGTACCACCCGGCCAGCGCCCACGTTCCGTGCTCCGTGCTGATGTTGAGGATGCCGTACTGCTCGCGAGAGTCCACCGGCATGTCGAGCGTGTAGTCCAGCGCGACCGTCGCGGTTTTGCCGGGTCCGAGCGCCGGCGCGAGCGGCACCGAGACGGTGCTGCCGTCGGCGCTGACCTCGGTGGGCACCGCGACGCCGTTGCGAGTGGCGGAGGTGACCCGCATCGCGTCGTGGCCCGGGTCCGGGCCGTTCGCATAGAGGCGGAAGGGGAGCGCATCGATGGTCTCCCCGGTCGTGTTGGTCCATGACACCGTCACGGTGCCGCGTATCCGCGGTGACGGAACGTCGCCTGATGGCATGACGATTTCGGCGTCGACGGTGTAGGCCGCGGCGGCGGTGTCGAGCACACCCGCCAGCTCGCCGCGCCACTCCGGCAGCACCGGCCGCAACTGGTCGGGCACGGTGGCTGGCGTCTGGGCGGCGGTGGCGGTGCCAATGAGCCCGAGCAGCATGCTTGCGAGCAGCAACAGGCGCGTGATCCGGGGAGCGATCGCGGGTCGGGGAAGCATGGCTGGTGCCTCGCTGGTCGGGACCGGGTGCCGCGCGGGTGTCCGGCGTCTGACCTTGACTGTCTGGGGTTGGTACAATGCGCCGCAGTGACCGGAAGTGCCGGGTGGGGGCGTCCGGGCATACGTGAGGCATTGTAGCGGGTTTCGCCGGGCCGTTACCGTGGTACCGGCGTGGCCGCGCACCCCACCCCCGCCAGGAGTGAGCGGTGATCGAACCCGTGATCGAGACGCTGCGGCTGCCGTCGGATTTGCGCGACGCGATGCTCGTGCATCTCATTCGCGAGGCGCCGAACGAGGGGGTGGGGCTGCTCGCCATCGCGCGACGCGAGACCACCGCCGAGGCGGTCCGCTTCTTTCCGGGCGAGAATATCGACGCCTCGCCCTCCCGCTACACCATGCACCCGCGTGATGTCGTGACGGCGCTGGATACCATCGCCGCGCATGGCTGGGAGCTTGGCGCGATCGTGCACTCGCATCTTTCGGGACCGGCGACGCCGTCGCGGACCGATATCGGCGAGGCCCATTACCCCGACGCGGTGATGCTCATCGTGTCGCTGGCGTCGCTGCCGCCCGACATGCGTGGCTGGCGGCTGGTCGAGCGCGATGACGGCATCGCGATGCGGCCCGTGCGCCTGGAAACGATCTCGCCCACTGCCACGGTCGGCGCTCCCTGAAACAGTGGATGTGGACAGGAACGGATTGATGACGATTCACGGTGGACAAGAGGATGTCACGCTTTCGCCGTTCCCGCTCGGCGCGGCGGATGGCACGGAGGCGTATCGCCAGGATGACGCTCCGCCCGGCAACGCGCCGGAGCCCGAGCCACCCTTCGGCGAGCGCGAGCCGGTCGTGACCCCACCGACCCGGTCGGTACCGGAGCTGCTGGCCTCGCTGCAAGCCACCCCGGCCGAGCTCGAGCGTCTCATCGGCGGCCAGAGCGACGAGGCCCTGGCCCGCCCAGCCTCCGATGGTGAGTGGGGCGTCGTCGAAATCCTGCCGCACCTGCGCGACTGGGAGGCCGTGCAGCAGGTGTGGATTCACCGCCTGCTGGACGAGGACACGCCGGCGCTGGAGCCGATTGACGATTCCCTCTGGGCGATTGAGCGCGACTACGCCAGTGAGCCGCCCGTCGAGTCGCTGGCGGCCTTCGCCGAGCGGCGCGCCGAAACCGTGCACCTGCTCGAAGCGCTGGACGACGAGGTGTGGCAGCGACAGGCGGTGCACCCGCGGCTGGGCCATGTCACGCTGCATCAGCTCGCCGAGCGAATGTGCGATCATGATGCAAGGCATATCGAGCAGGTGCGAGATGCGCTGGCCTGACCGGCGATTCGATAGAGGGCGAGGATGATGAGCACTGCGACCGGCTACATCCGACTGGACGATCCGATTCCGGACGAGCAAATCGCGCGCATTCGGGACATGGGCAACAATGCCCTGATCATCCGGCTCATGTTTACCGTCAACCACCTCTCGCGGTGGCTCACCCCGATCCACGACGATGACAGGCTCGACCGCGCCCTCTATCGGGGCGAGCCCACCGCCAAGGATCTCGTCATCCGCATGCGCGAATACGACGAGTGGATTTACCCGCGCATGTACCTCGCCGCGCATCAGCCCGGCGCCAGCTATGACACGCTCGACGACCCGCGCCTGACGCCCGTGCGTCCCGCCTTCGACAAGCGTGACACCACCACGGTGGTGCTGCTCTCCGGGTTCCGCCGCTCGCGCCAGTCGATCACCGCCCTGCTCCGGGCCCTCCCTGACGATGCGTGGGATCTTCGCGGCCACAGCGCGAAGGGCGTCGAGGGCACGGTCCGCTCCCTGGCCGAGGCGACCGCCATGCACGACTATCGCGTGCTGCGCGCCCTCGACCAGACGCTGGACCAGACCGGCGCCCGCGAGGGCCTGGCCGAGATCCAGACAGTGCACCTCGATGAGCTGCTGAAACTGGTGCCGGAGCACGTCGATCTCGGCGGCTGATTCGCCCCAGCCCGACATCGAAGGAATCGTTGTGTCGTCATTCTCTTCCGAACCCCAGTCGTTTTCCGCATCGGGACTCTCCGGCGCCGAGG
>JAEVYR010000521.1 GCA_023392645.1 Chloroflexota bacterium
GCAATGCCCCGGCCCGCTTCGCGAGGGATGCGTTGTCGGGGAGGGTTACTCCTCGTCGGCGTCCGCTTCGCTGTCCTCGGCGGCTTCCTCGCCTTCGGCCTCTTCACCCTCGGCGACTTCCTCGCCCTCTTCGGCTTCCGGCTCTTCCTCGACTGCCTCGGCCACGACCGTCGCGATCGTCTCCTCGGCATCGGTGATGAGATCGACGTTATCCGGCATCGTCAGCTCGCCGACGCGGATGTGGTCGCCCACCTCCTGCAGGCCGGAGATATCGGCCTCGAGCTGGTGCGGCAGGTCCATCGGCAGCGCCTCGACCTCGACCTCGGTGTAGATCGTGTTGAGGATGCCCTCCATCTCTGGATTGGCGTGCACCAGCACCACCGGCACCGACGCTCGCAGCTTGACCCGCAGGTTCGGCGCGAAGAAGTCGACGTGCAAGGGGTCGCGGCGAACCGGGTCGACCTGAACCTCGCGGATCAGTACGGTCTCCTCGCCGCCATCCCACTTCAGCTTGAAGATGGTAGAGTGGCCGTGCTGCATGTAGAACTTCTCGAACCCGAGACGCTCGACCGACACGGAAATGGTGTTGTCGATGACCGGTCCGTAGACGACGCCAGGGACGAGGCCTTCGCGACGCAGTCGCTTGACCTTCTTGCCGTGGACGGTCCGTGGCTCGGCCATCAGAATCAGCGCATCCGCCATGAGATGGTGACTCCTACTTCCAGAAAAACCGGGATCGCGGTCATCGTTCGCGGTGACGCCGCGTCGATGAGCAATCGCGTGTCACGTTGACACACAATCGGAGATGCTACCACACTCCCCGCGCGGCCCGGCCGGGATGACGCGTGCGAGGTGCTGCTTGCCTTGACGCCGTTGCGCGGAGAAACGTACGATACGGGCGATTTCCACTCGTGGCTGAGGCAACGCCGCCTCTGACACCCGTCGCCGTTGACGAAGCCGCAGGGTGCTGCCCTGCACCACCGAACCGTTTGGCAGATCGGGCATGTGCGCGAGGTGAACGCCGGACGCGTTTGCCGCCCTGGCGGGAGCATCGCGATCCTTCGCGGGCCTACCCCGACGAGGAGCTGGTTGTGGGGCGATACCTGATACGACGCGGATTGATCTCGATCATCACCCTGATTGCGATCAGCGTCATCATTTACGGCATCATCTATCTCGCACCGGGCGACCCCCTCGCCCAGCTCGCGACCAATCCCAACGTGCCTCCGGAGGTGCGCGAGCGCATCCGGAAGTCGTATGGGCTGGATGATCCCTTTTACATCCAGTACTTCAAGTGGGCCCAGGCCTACTTCCTCCACTTCGACTGGGGACGCTCGTTCACCGCGCGCGTGCCGGTGAAGGACTACCTGCTCGATCGCATCCCGGTCACGCTGTGGATCAGCGGCACCGCCTACCTGCTCGGCATCTGCATCGCGATCCCGGTCGGCGTGCTCTCAGCGATCAAGCAGTACAGCTGGTTCGACAACGTCGCCACCACCTTCGCCTTCATCGGCTTCAGCATCCCAACCTTCTTCTCCGGTCTCGTGCTGATCATCATCTTCAGCGTGAAGCTCGACTGGCTGCCGTTCGTCTACTCCAGCCAGGATTCGCTCTGGGCGACGGTCAAGCAATCGATCATGCCGATCACGGTGTTGTCGCTCTTCACGTCGGCCCAGCTCACGCGCTTCGTGCGCGCTTCCATGCTGGAGACGATCAACCAGGATTATGTCCGCACCGCACGCGCCAAGGGGCTCAAGGAGCGTGCCGTGATCGTGCTGCACGCCATGCGCAACGCGATGATCCCGGTGGTGACGATCATCGCGCTGCAGTTGCCGACCGTTGTCGGCGGCGCGGTCATCACCGAGCAGATCTTCCGCATTCCCGGTATCGGCCGCGCCCTGATCGACTCGATCCTGAGCAAGGATGTCCCGGTCATCATGGCGATTTCCTTCGGCTTGGCGATCATGATCGTGCTCTTCAACGTCCTGGTCGACATCCTGTACGCGATACTCGATCCGCGCATCAAATACGACTAGACCGTCGGTCGCGAGGTCGCAACGGAGACACCAGATGGCACGTGAAGAGAACGCAACCACCACCTCGAGAACGAAGCAGGCGGTGCTCGCCGACGCCGTTGACGCGCATCGCGACGATGGTGGACTCGGCCGGGTACGCCCGCAGCGTACGCTATGGGGCAACGCCTGGCGGCAGTTTCGCAAGCACCGGCTGGCGATGGCCGGCCTGTGCGTGCTGACCTTCTTCATCCTGGCGGTCATCATCGGGCCGCTGGTGTACGACGAGAAGGTCAACGACCCATTCGCCTACACGGCCAGCCAGGGGCCGTCACAGGCACATTGGATGGGCACCGACTCGCTCGGGCAAGATGTGCTGGCGCGGATCTTCTATGGTGGTCGCATCTCGCTCGCGGTCGGTTTGATCGCGGCGCTCGTGGCGATCACCATCGGCACCACCATCGGCGCAATCGCCGGCTTCTTCGGCGGCATGACCGACGGCTTCCTGATGCGCTTCACCGATATGTTCATCAGCCTGCCGCAGTTGCCGCTGCTGCTGCTCATCACCTTCCTGTTCAAGCAGCCGATGCAGGATTTTTTCGATGAGCGTTTCAACGCCGGCAATCTCGGCGTGTTCGTCCTGATCGTGGGGGTGATCGGCCTGCTGGCATGGATGCCGACCGCCCGCCTGGTCCGCGCGAGCTTCCTCTCGGTGAAGGAGAAGGAGTTCGTTGAAGCGGCCACCTCGATCGGCGCGAACCGCAACAGCCTGATCTTCAAGCACATCCTGCCGAACGTGCTCAGCCCGATCATCGTCGCGGCCACCCTCGAGGTCGGCGCGGCGATCATCACCGAGTCGTCGCTGTCGTTCCTCGGTCTCGGC
>JAEVYR010000429.1 GCA_023392645.1 Chloroflexota bacterium
AGCCGGTGGGCGATCACGACCGCCGTGCGGCCAGCCAGCAGGCAGTCGAGCGCGCCGATCACGGCCTGCTCGCTGGCGGCGTCCAGCCCGGTGGTCGGCTCATCCAGCACCACGATCGGGGTATCCCGAACCATTGCCCTGGCGATCGCCAGGCGTTGTCGCTGCCCGCCGGAGAGCGACACCCCTCGTTCGTGGAGCACGGTGTCGTAACCTTCGGGCAGCGAAACGATGAAGTCGTGAATGTTCGCCGCGCGGGCCGCCGCCTCGATCGCGGCGTCGCTGGCCTCGGTGTCGCCGTAGGTGATGTTCTCGCGGATGGTGCCGGCGAAAAGCGCGCCATCCTGTGGCACGACGCTGACCTGTTCGCGCAGGGAGCGCAGGGTGACCTCGCGGATGTCGACGCCGTCGATCAGGATCGAGCCCGAGGTCGGGTCGTACAGGCGCGGCAGCAATGACGCGATCGTCGATTTGCCCGCCCCGGATGGCCCGACCAGCGCGATCGTCTGGCCGGGCGCGATCGCCAGGTCGAGATCGTGCAGGATGGGCTCGTTGTCGGCGTAGGCGAAGGTCACGTTGCGGAACGCGATCTCGCCGCGGAACCGTGGCGCCACCAGCCGGCCATCGCGAATTTCCGGCTCGCGGTCGAGCACGTCGGTGATGCGGTCGACGCAGGTCGAGGCCTTGCTGGCGCGCTCGGCAATGCGCGAGATGCGCCGCATCGGCCGGAAGAAGCTGCGCATGTAGGTGACGAACACCAGCAGCTCGCCCGGCGTCAGCCGGCCGGCGATCACCTGTCGAGCGCCGACCCACAGGGTCAGCGCCATGCCGACCGCGACCGCGATCTCGACCCCCTGGTTCAATCGGCCTTCCAGGCGGGTCGCGCGCATGCCGGCGTTCAGGCTGCGGGTGTTCAGCGCCTGAAGGCTGGCTTCCTCCTCACGCTCGCGGGTGAAGAGCTGCACGATGTGCATGTTGCCGAGCGTCTCGTGGAGTCGCGATGCCAGCTCACCCTCGCGGCGGCGCTGGCCGTGCGCGGCCTCGCGGATACGCCCGGAGTAGTAGACCAGCAGGATCAGGATCGTCGGCATCGTGATCACGGCGAGCATGGCGAGCTGCCAGTTCATCGCGAACATCACCGCGACGAACCCGACCAGAATGATTGACTCGCTGATGAGCGAGAGCAGCGATGCCGCCAGCAGCTGGCGCAGGTTGTTGATGTCGCTGGTGAAGCGGGTCAGCAGGTCGCCGGTGCTGGTTTCGTTGTGAAAACGCAGCGAGAGGCGCTGAACGTGAGCGAAGAGGCGCTGGCGGAGGTCGGTGACCACCTGCTGGCCGACCTGCGTCGCCAGCACGCTCTGGAAGTAGTAGAAGACGCCCCGGAGCGTCGCCAGCACCACCAGCGTGGCGGCGGCGAGCACCAGCACGCGCCCGTTGTCGGTTCCCAGCCAGTCGTTGAGCCACGGGAATGGCGTGACGAGCGGTTCGGCAACGAGCACGTTGTCGAACACGAACTTCAGCGGCCACGGCTCGGCCAGGCGCATGCCGGTGTAGCCCAGCGCGCAGACGATGGCCAGCAGCAGGCGTGGCCAGTGCGCGAGCAGCTCGCCCCGGAACCGCACGATCATCGCCATCGACACGCGCAGGCCGTCCGCCTGGCGCCGGATCAGGTGTATCGGCGAGGTGGACATCTCACGCGCCTCCGATCGTGACGGTCGGCCGGGCTACCAGCTCGCCGATCGCCCGCGCGTTGCGCTCCCAGCCGTGCTGCTGGCCGGCGATGCGGCGGGCGGCGCGTCCCAACCCGCGGGCGCGGTCGGGGTCGTCGACCAGCGTCGCGAGGCGATTCGCCAGCGCTGCAACGTCGCCCGGCGGGTAGAGCAGGCCGGTCTCGCCTTCGGTGATGACGTCGTCGATCTGCCCGATTTGCGCCGCCACGATTGCGCGTCCGGCCGCCAGGTACTCGAACAGCTTCAGTGGAGAGAAGTAGAACGATGGCAGCGCGTCGTAGGGCGCGACCGCGACATCCATCGCCGCCAGCATCGCCGGCATCGCGTCGTGCGGCACCCCGCCGGTGAACACCACGAGCGCGCCGATGCCTTCCTGCTCCACGAGGCGCTCGAGGCGCTCTCGCTCGGGGCCGTCGCCAACGACCAGCAACCGCGGCGCCTGCTCGTGGCCGCGTTGCCCGGCCAGCAGCGCGATTGCCCGCACCAGTGTTTCCGTGCCGTGCCACGCCTTCAGTGTGCCGGCGAAGCCGACGACCGCGCGGCCGTCCAGCCCCAGCCGCGTCCGCGTGTCGTCCCGCGACATGGCGAACCGGTCGATGTTCACGCCGTTCGGCAGCACCGACACCCGCGCCGGATCGACGCCGGCGTTCACGATCCAGTCGCGAAGCGGCGCCGACACGGCCAGCACGTGGTCGGTGCCGGACAGGATGCGCCGCTCGACGGCGCGCAGGGTTTGCGCCCAGGCGCTGCCACGATGGCGCGTGTGCTCCTCGCTCAGCGGTGCGTTGACCTCCAGCAGGTGCGGGATGCCCAGCTCGCGTGCCAGCGCGATCCCGGCGGTGCCATGCAGGGCGTAGCGCTCGTAGATCGCATCCGGCCGGAACGCGCGCAACAGCGGCAGCGCGCGGTGCCGGAAGCTGGTGGCATAGACCATCGCGCGAGTCTCCTTCGCGACCGCCTCGCCGCCGCGCGGGTCATCACGCAGCGCGGCGATCAGCTGTCGCTCCTCGTGGTCGGGGAGCATCTCGTGGACCGGGATGCCGAACCCCGGCGGCGGTGGACCGCCCGCGCGGCAGGTGAGAATGCGGATGTCGTGGCCGAGCCCGGCCAGCGCCGTGCTCAGCTCACGGATGTGGATCGACGCTCCCTTGTGGCCGTGAACGGGGATCCCGAAATCGGTGCTGATCGAGGCGATTCGCATGTGGTCCTGCTCGCTTTCGTGAAGAATTCGTGGAGTCGCGCGACATTGTGGCGGAGATCGAACTGCTCCTCGACCAGCAGGCGGCCCTGCCGGGCCATCGCCAGCGCCCACGATCGGTGGCTCAGCGAGCGATCGATCGCCAGGGCCAGCTCGTCCGGCGCGTTTGGCGAGACCAGCAGGCCCGTCTCCTCGTGGCGCACCAGCTCGGGGATGCCGGTGACCGGCGTCGATATGACGGGCACCCCCAGCGCCATCGCCTCGATCAGCACGGTCGGCAGCCCATCGCGGTTGCCGTCGGCGCCGACGATGCACGGCGCCACGAAGACGCTGGCGCGCGGGTACAGCGTCACCAGCTCCTCGCGCGGCATCGCTCCGGCGAGCTCGATGCGATCGTGGAGATCGAGGTCATCGATCAGGTGCCGCAGCCGCGACTGCTCGGCGCCGGTGCCGACGATCATGCAGCGGTAGTCGAGGCCGGCGTCGCGCAGCCGCCCGCAGGCGCGGACCAGGTCGGCGAAGCCCTTCTTCTCGACCAGCCGCCCGACCGCCAGGATCAGCGGCGTCGTGTCGGGCAGGGTGCCGTTAGGATGGAAGCTCGTCAGGTCGAGCCCGTTGTAGACGCGGTGGATGGGAACGACCGGATCGAGCGCGCGAAGGTGCCGCTCGTTGTAGTCGCTCACCGTCACGACGAACCGCGCCTTCGACATCTTGCGAACAAGCACATCGGGCGACACGGTGTCGATGTAGATATCCTTCGCGTGCGCGGTGAAGCTGTAGCCGATCCCCGCGAGCTGATTGATGAAGTGGGCGACAGATGTCGCGCTGGAGGCGAAGTGCGCGTGGATATGGCCGATCCGCGCATCTTCCAGCTCCGGCGCGATGTAGCCGGCCTGCAGGAACCGCTTGACCGCGCCCCGGTTGTGACGACGCGCGACCTGGCCGAGCGTTTTCAGGTAGCGCCACGGATGCCGCCGGGCGATCGTCGCGTGGCGGCGCAGGTAGTCGCCGGCGGCGCGCAGGCGGTCCTCCGGCACGTAGGTCACCGGCGCCTGGACACGATCGACATCGGCGTGGCGGCGCGGATCGACCGGCGTTTTCAGGGAGTAGATCCGGAGATCGACGCCGGTGCGCTCCAGCTCGAGCACCTCGCTCAGGATGAACGTCTCGGAGAAGCGCGGAAACATCTTGATCAGGTAGGCGACACGTTCGTTCGCCTGTGCAATCTTCGGCATGGTCATGACCTTCCCCACACGTCTGCGCCGGTTATCGCCGGGGCGCCGCCGAGCAATGTGCCGATGGCCCGGGTCACGTTGTCGAGACCGTTCATGGGCATCACCGGCCGGTCCGCCGATGCGCGCTCGAGCAGGTGCCGCGTGCCGCGCAACAGCCGCCCCGGCGCGAGGTCGCGCGGGTCGATCATGTCGACGAAACCCCGACCGCTGAGCACGGTCGCGCGGATCAATTGCTCCTTGCGGGGCCAGATGCGAGGGACGATCAGCGCCGGCCGGCGCAGCGAGAGAATCTCGCAGACCGAGTTGTAGCCGCCCATCGACACCACCGCGTCGGCCGCGCCGAGGTAGCTGGGGAGGTCATCGGTGGCATCGAGAAAGTGCACGTTGCCGGTTTCGCCGAGGCGCGACCGCAGCTCGGCGCGATCGCGCTCGGACAGCAGCGGGCCGCCGACGATGAGGCAGTCGAACCCGGCGCCGCGCTCGCGGCGAAGATCGCCCAGCATCGCATCGTAAAGCGCCGCGCCATCGCCGCCGCCGCCGCCGGTCACCACGACCAGCCGATCGGTCCGCATGTCGAGCCCGGCGCGGATCTCATCCCGGGATCGCGCCCCCGGCTGCCGTCCCAGGTAGCCGACGAAGCGAGTCTTCGCGGCGGCCCGGTCGGAGAGTCCATATTCGCGGACGAGGTCGTAGCAGGAGCGGTCGCCGTAGACCATGATCAGGTCGTACAG
>JAEVYR010000001.1 GCA_023392645.1 Chloroflexota bacterium
ACCGCCTCCTCGGCGCCCTTCACGACCGGCGGCACGGCAACCCCTTCGGCGGCCCACGCCTGCTGGACATCGAGCGAGGTCATGTAGCGGACGAAGGCGACGGCCTGGTCGGGCGCGTTGGAGCCGAGGGCGAACCCGTCGCCGCCGCCAAGCACATCGGTGGGCAAGCCGGCGCCGCCTTCAACGGTCGGGAAGGGGAACCAGCCGAGATCGGCGCGCATTGCTTCCGGGTCCTCCGCCAGGCCATCCATGTTGCCGGGCGACCAGTGACCCATCAGCTCCATCGCTGCTCCGGCGTTGGCGAAAATCTGCGACGAGTCCGGGTACGTCGCGGCCAGGAACCCCTCCTGGAACGGTTCGAGCTCGACAAGCTGCTGGAGGTCGGCTCCCGCCGCGACGAACGGCTCGTCCGCGAATGACCCGTCACCGCCGTATGCGGCCTCGAAGGCGTCCTGGCCGCCCTCGCGGATCGCGAGGTAGCACCAGTAGAAGTGACCGGGCCACTTGTCGCCCTCGCCGAGGCTGATGGGCGTGATGCCGGCGTCCTCGAGCGTCTGCGCGGTTTCGAGATACTCCGCCCAGGTCGTCGGAGGCGCTTCGATCCCCGCCTGCTCGAACAGGGACTTGCGGTACCAGACGCCGACCATGCCGGTTCGCCACGGTACGCCGTAGTTCGCGCCGTTGGAGGCGTAGAGTGCGAGTGGCGAGGGGAGAAACGAATCGCCCCACCCATCCTCGGCGAGGTCGGCGGTGATGTCGCGCACCAGTCCCGCCTCGGCGTACTGCTGGAGAATGCCGCCGCCCCAGCTCTGGAAGATGTCGGGCGGATCGCCGGACTGCATGGCAGTCGCGAGCTTCTGCTTGAATGCTTCGTTCTCCAGAACCGTGATCTCGATCTCGACATCGGGGTTGTCGGCCATGAATGCGTCCGCGGCGGCCTGCATCAGGGCCTGCTGGTCTTCCTGCGTGGTGATATGCCACCACACGATCTTGGTCTTGTCCTGCGCGATGGCCGGTGTCGCGAGTGCTCCGGTGGATGCCGCCGCAGCGACGGCGGCGGTGGTGGCGATGGCCTGGCGTCGTGTCGTTTTCATGCCTGGAATCCTCCTGACGGTCGGGTCCGAGCGGGCGCGGTGAGCGTGGCGCCCCGGATCCCTGGAATTCGATTGCCGCTGAGGGAACGGGCACTCCTTCCTGCTAGTCACCGCCGCGAGTCGACGCCGCCGGATTTGCGGGCGAGACGGCGCGGCAGGTATCGCGAACGATCAGCTCGGTGGGCAACTCGACGCGTGGTGGCTGGGGTTCCTTGCCGGCGATGCGATCGAGCAGCATGCGAGTGGCGCGGGCGCCCATCTCTCGCATTGGCTGGCGCACGGTGGTCAACGCCGGCGTGCTTAGGCGGGCGTCCGGAATGTCGTCGAATCCGACGATCGAGACATCGTCGGGAACGCGGCGCCCGAGATCGCGTACGGCGTCCATGCCGCCGAAGGCGGAGACGTCGTTCGAGGCGAAGATGGCGGTCGGGGGGTCGGGGAGCGCGAGCAGCTCTCGCGTACGCTGGAAGGCGAGCGGCTTGTGGAAATTGCCCTCGGCGATGAGGCGGTCGTCTGCCGGAATGCCGTGCTCGGCGAGAGTCTCGCGGTAGCCCGCCAGGCGCTCGTGCGCGCAATCCATATCCAGGTTGCCGGTGATGAAACCGACCCGCCGGTGTCCGAGGTCGAGCAGGTAGCGAATTGCGTGCCGCGCGCCGTCGCGATTGGTCGCGCCGACGGAGGGGCCCTCGTGGTCGAGCCCTTCATGGTCGATCAGCACGAACGGGAAGTCGCGCCGTCGGATCGACGTGAGATAGGCGGCCGGGTCGACCGGCAGGATCATCAGTAATCCGTCAGTCATACCGGTGGTGATCGAGTTGACGAAGATTGACTCCCGCGTGCGCCGGCGGTGCGTGGTGTACAGCATGAGATCGTAGCCGTCGGCAGCGATCTCCTCATCGATGCCGCGGAGGATTTCGCCGACGTAACTGGTGTCCAGCTCCGGTACGAGCAGGCCGATCACCTGGTGCCTTCCGCCGGCGAGCGCGCGCGCCTGCCGATTGACGGTGTACCCGGTGCGCGTCATCGCCTGCAGCACGCGCTCGCGGGTGGCGGCCCGCACATAGCCCTTGCCGTTGACAACTCGCGACACGGTGGTGTAGGAGACATTCGCCTCCCGCGCCACGTCGATGATGGTGGGGCGTTCGTGGTCGTGGCTCGGCATCGCCGGTCCTCCCCGCAGCGGACGCCGACGGCGCATCGCCGCGGCGATTCCGAAAACGCTTGCAGAAGCGTTGGGCGAGAATCCGATGAATCGCACGAGGAGTGCGTCGGAAACATGCAAGCGTTTGCAGATGGCTGCATCGTACCGGAACCGCCACGCCCCGTCAATAGCCGGACGGGTCAGGCGGAAATCGGACGCTTGCTTCGTGATCCTGGATTCGCGTGGCGCGTGGCGGTCACCGCGCGTCAGGTTGGCGCTCCATCACAGGCGGTTGACCCGAGTGCCGCATCTTGTGCCCATGGATGTGAACCGAGATGCGTCTCCTGGCACAAGAAGTCGCGAGCCCGGTCGCCATGCGCGTTAGGTAGCGCCCGACGGCTTCCTCAGCCGAGGCGCCGGGCTCCGTCGTCTGAAGTCCGCATATCGCCAATCGCCCGCAACGTTCCGGATCGCGGAGCGGTGTGTGATTTGGTGGTGGCTGTCATCGACGGTCGTCAATCGGCCGGAGCGGGCCGGGTCCGCCTGCGGACCGAGCGCACCATCGTTTCCGCAGCGTCCTCATCGGGCACACGCTGCGCGAAGATCGCGCCAATCAGCGACATCGCCGCCGCCGCGAGGAATGCCGCCCGGTAGGCGGTCATGTTCGGTTCCGTCGCTCCGCTGTCCGAAACGACGATCGCGCCGAACGCCGCCAGCACCGAGCTCAACGTCGCCACGCCGATGGCCGAGCCAAGCTGGCGCTGGACGTTGGTCAGCGTCGTCGCGCGTCCCGTATCGCGGTGGCTCACGGTCGCGAGGCTGGCCGCCTGGTTCGGGAGGAAGAGAAACGCCATGCCGGCGCCGAGCGCGAACATCAGCAGCCGGAACACCCACAGGCTGGTGTCTTTGTCGACCTGCGACATCAGCAGAATCGCCACCGTCACGCCCAGCAGCCCGCCGGACATCAACCGGCGGGGGCCGAAGCGCGGATAGATGCGAGCGACGAGCTGGGTGGCGACGACCACACCGATCGCTTCCGGCATGGTGGTGAGCCCGGATTCGAACGGGCTGAGATGCAGCGCTTCCTGGAGGTAGAGCGGCACGAGGAAGAGGACGCCGATGAAGCCAGCCGACCCGAAGAACGACACGATCAGCGTCGAGCGAAACAATCGGTTCTCCAGCAGGCGAAGCTGGATCATCGGCTGGCGGACGCGAAGCTCGATGATCACGAAGAGCAGGAGCGACAGGATGCCGCCGGCCATCGCGGCGAGGATGAGCGGTGAGTCCCATCCGCGCTGCGGTCCTTCGGAAAGCCCGTACATCACCAGCGCAAAGCCAATGCCACCGAGCAGGAAGCCGGCGAAATCGAAGCCGCCCGCGTCTTCCTCCCGGTGTTCTTCGAGGAACAGCAGCCCGAAGATGAGCGCCGCAATGCCGATGGGGACCTTCACGAAGAAGATCCATGGCCAGGTCCACGCTTCGAGGATCGCGCCGCCGATGATGGGGCCGAGCGCGGGTCCGAGGATCGTCGCGAACATGAGGATGCGCCCGACGCCGATGCGCTCCTGGGGTGGGAAGGTCCGGTAGAGCATCGCCATGCCGACCGGCATCAGCATGCCGCCTCCGACACCCTGAAGGACCCGAAACAGCACGAGCTGGGTGAGCGATTGGGCGAAGCCGCTAATCAGCGACGCGAACGTGAAGATCGCGAGGGCGACAAGGAACGTGCGGCGGGTGCCGAAGCGGTCACCGAGCCATCCGGAGAGGGGAATGAAGACGGCCAGGCTGACGAGATAGCCGATGATGACCGATTCGATCGAGGCGGGGCTGACGTCGAATTCGCGCGCGAGGGTGGAAAGGGCAACGTTGATGATCGTGGAGTCGAGCGAATTGAGGATCATCGAGCTGACATAGATGACAGCGACCACGACCTTCTGGTTGAGCTTCGAGCGTTCGGTCACGGATCGTCCAGGGTCAGGGGCGGCGCGCGATGAGCGCGTTCAGTTCCGGCATTGTAGACCGGACCGAATTCTCCCGAAAGCGGCGCACCGGCACACCGCTGAACCGCGATCCCCGACGTGCAGACGGTGCGGGAGGGGACACACC
>JAEVYR010000014.1 GCA_023392645.1 Chloroflexota bacterium
CAAGGCGATGGCAAACGGCTACCCGATCGCGGCGCTGGTCGGCAAGGCCGCGTACATGGAGCGGTTCGCTCCCGGCGGCGGGGTCTTCTTCGCGGGGCCCTACAACGGCCAGCCGCTCAACGTCGCGGCGGCGCTGGCGACGATCGCGGCGCGGGAGGATGGCGAGGTACACGCGCACTGCGCCGCGCTCGCCGAGCGGGCCGCGACGGGAATCGCCGAGATCGCCGCCGAGCTGGGCATCACGATGACGGTGGCCCGGTTCGGCTCGGTGTTCGTGCCGTACTTCATGGATGGGCCGATCCATTCGTACGCCGACCTGCTGCGCAACGACACGGCGCGTGACGTCGCCTTCCGCCAGGGGATGTGCGATCGGGGCATCTTCATGATCCCGACGGCGCTGAAGCGCAACCACGTCAGCGCGGCGCATACGGATGACGACATCGACCGCACGCTGGAAGCCGCGCGGGAGGTGCTCGCCGGGATCGCCGGGTAGGCTCCGGGTCGCTGCGCATGAGGCAAAAACGCGCCGGGTCCCCACATGCGATCGCCGGTCCCATCGCGGTCAGGTAGCCCCGGGTCCCGCGGCCGGGGAATCGTGCCAGCGTCAGGTTGCGCTTCGCGACACAGGCCTGTGGGAGCGATCGCGCAGGGGCTCCTGCCGCGTGGCATCGCCCGTGCGTTTACAGTTCTCCATATCGTGACGGCGCGTACGCCGGAATGTGGGGACGAGTGGGGACGGTGAAGGTGTTGCGCAGGTTGTGGGATTCGGCCGTTTCGGTGCGGGTCGGCCGGTCGGTTGACCGGCGCGTGCCCGAGCCTCCGCGGGAGCCAGCCGCGTCGCCCGGGCCGGAACCGTCCGGGCCGGAGCCGTCCGCTGGGGAGCCCGACGAGATCGACGAGCTGATCGAGAAGGTGCAGGACGAGGCCCCCGGCGACGGGGAGGCGCGCCGCCGGGAGGAAGAGGAGGTCTTCCCCGCCTTTGACGAGGACCGGCAGTCCCAGCAGGAGCTGGTGCCGATCCAGCCATTTATCGGCGCGCACGATGCGGAGGCTGACGCCGACAAGCAGACGATGCGGATCGAGATTCCGACACGCACGATCATCAAGGTGATCGTCACGCTCGTCGCGATCTGGCTCGTGCTGAAGGTGATCTCGATCTTCCTGCTGCTGCTGCTGGCGGTGCTGCTTTGCCTGGCGCTGCTGCCGCTCGTGCGACGGCTGGAAAACCGGGGCATGGGGCGGGGCAGTGCGGCCGCGTCGGTGTTCGGCGGCATGCTGCTGGTGTTCGCCGGGTTCCTGTGGCTGATCGTGCCGCAGCTCGTCACCCAGACCCAGAATCTGATTGACACCGCGCCCGAATACGTGGACAACTTCGATCGGGTGCTCGATCGCTACCCGACGGTGCGCAACGAAATCGACACCTATCTCGGCATCGGGGATAAGTCCCCGCTGGAGGAGGCCGCCAGCGAGACGACGCAGGCGCAATCCCAGGGGCCTGTTACGGCCGAGACGGTGACGACCGGCGCGGCGAAGGTGCTCCAGGTCACCACCCGCGTGCTCGGCGGCCTGGCGAACACCTTTTTCGTACTGGTGCTGGCGTTCTACCTGCTGATCGAAGGCGAGCGG
The DNA here is from genome assembly GCA_023392645.1 of Chloroflexota bacterium. Taxonomy (GTDB): domain Bacteria; phylum Chloroflexota; class Chloroflexia; order Thermomicrobiales; family UBA6265; genus JACCVC01. The sequence continues at coordinate 1,627 of JAEVYR010000014.1, forward strand.
ACCTGGCGCTACTTCGCGCGCTACATGACCCCCACGCTGCGCTATCGCTTCCACCGCCTCGGTCCGGAGCTGACCAACGTGGTGAGCGGCTACGTGATCGGTCAGGCGATCATCTCGACGACCTTCGGCGTGTTCACCTACATCGTGCTGTGGGTGCTGGATGTGCCGCAGCCGCTGCTGCTGGCGCTCGGCGCGGGCATTCTCGATGCGATTCCGATCGTCGGCGTTCCGGTGGCGACCGTGGTGGCGATGGGTATCGGCCTGTCCGTGAGCTGGCAGACGTCGTTGATCATCCTCGCCGCGTTCGTGATCTACCAGCAATTCGAGAACTACCTGATGTTGCCGCGCGTCTTCGGCAACACGCTGCAGGTGACGTCGCTGAGCATCCTCGTGGGGGTGCTGGTCGGCGGGCAGCTGATGGGGATCCTCGGGATCGTGCTGTCGCTGCCGTTGACGGCGGCGATCCCCGTGATCGAACGGGTCTGGCGGGAGGTGGTGCCGCCGGAGATCGAGCAGATGGAGCACGGCGAGGTCAGCCCGCCCGTTCCTGACGAGGCGTGATCTCGGGCCGGCCGCTCGAGCGCCGACCGGGTCTGATCGGTGAGGCCGATGCCGGTCACCGTTGCGACACGGGCTATCCCTCGAGGGTGATGCTGGTTTGGGCGAGGGTCGCCCAGGTCTGCGTCGCGGTCGGCAGGAACCCCTCGACCGTATCGCGCACGGCGAAGAACTCGACCCGCGTCGCGATGAAGATCGCGGGCGCCTCCTCGGCCAGCGCCACCTCCAGGTTCTGGTACGCCGCCCGGCGCTTCTCGGGGTCCGTCATCGTCCGGCCGCTTTCCAGCAGGCGGTCGATCTCCCGCTCGCTGAACTGGAACGTGTTGACTGACCCATCGGTGTGGAATGCGGGATAGAGCGCGCTGTCGGGGTCGTTCCCCGAGCTGTAGAAACTGACGAAGGCCTGAAAGTCCCGCGCGAGCCAACGGTCGAGGAAGTCGTTCCACTGGACCTGCTCGACCTCGACCGCGACGCCGATCGTGGCGAGCTGCGCCTGGATCGCCTCGGCGATGGCGACGAATTCGGGGTAGAGACTCCCGACGAGGATGGTGAACGCGAGATCGCTGGCGCCGGCTTCCGCCAGCAGCGTCGTTGCCTTTTCCCGGTCGACGGTGTAGGTGGGCAGCTGCTCGACGGGCTGGGCCCACTCGCCCATGGTCGGCACGACGGGACCGGTCACCTGCCCGTAGCCGGAGAGCGCGGCGTCGACGATGGCCTGCCGGTCGATCGCCAGGCTGAGCGCGCGCCGTACGTCGGTGTTGTCGAACGGCGGCTGGGCGCAGTTAAAGCCTATCAGGAAGTAGTCGGTTGTGTCCTGCTGCAGCACCTCGACGCCGGCGCTTTGCTGGGCCTCGGTCGCGGTGATGGGGTCGGCGAGCGCGGTGAGGTGGATGGCGCCCTCGCTGATCGCCTCCAGGCGGGCCGTGACGTCCGGCAGGATGCGCCAGCGCACGGCGGTGAGCAGCGGGACGCTGTCCTGCCAGTAGGTGGCGTTGGCGACCATCCGGGTCTCGACTTCGGGCGTCCAGGTGTCGAGCGCGAACGGGCCGGTGCCCGTCATCATTTCTCGCAGGTCGATCGTGTCATCGGCCGGGACGATCGAGGCATATCCGGTCGAAAGCGTCGCCAGGAACGGCCCGAAGGGCGCGTTGAGGTGGAAGGTGATCGTGTGGGAATCGATGATCTCGATCTCGTCGATCGGGGCGAACTGGCCGGCCCACGGCGAATCGGTCGCCTCGGACCGGATGCGCTCGATCGCGTGCTTCACATCCTCGGCACCGAACGAGCGGCCGTTGTGAAAGATGACTCCCGAACGCAGGTGGAATGTGTAGGTGAGGTCGTCCGGGAGCTCCCATGACTCGGCCAGCATCGGCTGCGGCTGCCCGGCCTCGTCGAAGGTGACGAGACGCTCGTAAACGACGGCGATCAGGTCGAGGCTTGCCGCCGAGGTCGCCCGGGCCGGATCGAGGGTGGACGCCTCCTGCACCTTGCCGATGATGAGCTCGCCCGCGGCGGCGGCGGGTGTCGCCTGCGCGAGCGCCGTCGCCGGATGGGGCGCCAGCGGCGCCGCGGCCGTGCCGCCGGCCAGCTTCACCAGGGTTCGACGATCCAGCGCCATTCCGCCCCTGTCCTCGGTGCATGCATCGACGATGGGGACCGCACGCCGCCCGCGAGGCATCGTCACGGGTCCCGATAGAGTGATGTGGTGGGATTATCGCACGCCCGGTGACGCCGAGTCACCAGCGCGTCGCTACACCGACGTGGCGGAGCGGACGCGCGGATCCAGCAGGTCTCTCACGGTGTCGCCGAACAGGTTGATCGCCAGCACCATACCCCCCAGCGCCAGGCCGGGGAAGATGACCGTCCATGGCGCCAGCTCCATGGCGATCCGGTTTTCGCTCAACATCGAGCCCAGCGAGGGGTCGGGCGGCACCGCGCCGAGCCCCAGGAAGC
>JAEVYR010000025.1 GCA_023392645.1 Chloroflexota bacterium
TCCTCATGCAGCAATCGACCCAGCTCCTGGTAGAGCTGGTTCCGCTTCATCACGTCCGGCTCGGCGCCGGCTCGCGCGATCAGGTCGTCGGCGTCGGCGTTGCTGTACCGGCTGAGGTAGCCGTCACTAGCGATCACCAGGGTCAGGAAAGTGTTAGGGTCGTACATCGGCCGCCACGACGCGTAGCGCAGCGGAGGCGCTTCCGGGTCACCCCAGCCGGCGTTGAAGCTGCCCGACTCGGCCACCACGATCTCGAGGTCGATGCCGATATCGGCGAGGTACGGCTTGATCGCTTCGGCGTAAACCGCGCGGGGCGACTGCGACACTTCAATCTGGGTGCTGAATCCGTCACCGTGTCCCGCCTGAACCAGCAACTCCCGCGCGGCATCCGGGTCGAACGCGAACGGCGAGAGTCCCTCGTCGAACCCCATCGCGCGAGGATCGGGGTAGAACGACGCCAGCCGGTGACTCGTCTCCGCCTCCAGCGCCTGCGCGATCGTCTGGACATCGACGGCGAGATTGAGCGCCTGGCGCACGCGCGGATCGTCGAACGGCGCGACGTCAGTCGCGATCCGCACGAAGGCTGTCGCCATCGTGTCGGCGACGATCACCTCTCCCCCCGCCTCGACAACGCCCGGCTCCTGCTCGCGCGGGAAGCGAACGATGAGATCGGCCTGGCCGGTCGAGAGATCGGCGATCTGCGTCGACGATTCCGCCACGAACCGGTAGACCAGCTCATCGGCCAGCGCCTGCCCCTTCGGCGATCCCCAGGTGTACTCCTCGTTGCGCCGCAGCACGATCCGGTCGCCCGGCTCGAACGCCTCCCACCGGTACGGACCGGAGCCGACCGGAGCGTTCTGCAGCGACTCCGGCGTGGCGCCCTCGGGCAGCAACACCTGCCACACGGCGAGCTGGCTCGGCAGCCACGCCGCGGGCTCCGAGCAAATGATGTTCGCCCGCAGCTCGTCGACCTCCTCGACCCGGTCAACGACCGAAATCGTGTCGGCGACCTGCGATTCCGAGGCCTTCATGTGCTCGATCGAGCGGGTGATCGCGGCCGAGGTGACCGGCGAGCCGTCATGAAACGTCATGCCCTGGCGGAGCGTGACTTCGAAGGTCACGGCGTCCTCGGTCGTGAACGTCTCGGCCGCGAGCGGTACGACCGAGCCGTCCGGGCCGAAATCGACCAGGGCGTCATAGATCGAGTGCACGATCGACCACCCGCGCGTCGTGTAGGTCTCCGCGGGATCGAAGATGCTCACCTCGCCGTCAAGATCGACGACGAGCTGCTCGGCGACCGCCGCCGGTGTTTGCGCAGCGCCCTGCCGCGTCATCAGCATCCAGCTCGCGGCGCCGGCCGCCGCTCCCTTGACCAGCGTCCGCCGGCCGAAAGCCCCCAGGTGTCGCGTCACGATCACTGCCTTTCTCTACGCCCAACGTCCATGAGGCACACGCCTCGCCGTCTCACTACAGGCCGTGGCGCCGACCCGGCGCTCAAAGGTATGCATAGGTAGATTGCTCCATGCGCATTCGGGCTTGTGCCCAATCCGCCGCGAAGTTGAACCCGACGATCGCCAGGGCGATCGCCGCGCCGGGGAAGAACCCCACCCACCATGCCGAGAACAGCACCTGCTGTCCTTCCCGCACGAGGCTGCCGAGCGTCACTGTCTCGATTGAGAGCCCGAGACCAAGGTAGGTAAGCGTCGCCTCGTAGACCATCACCGCCGCGACGCCCTGCGCCAGCAACACCATCACGGTCGGCCACAGATTCGGCAGCATGTGCCAGCGCACGATGTGCCAGCGGCTTCCACCGAGCGCCGTCGCGGCCGAGACGAACTCCGACCGGGCGATCGCCTGCGCCTGCAGGCGAACGATGCGGGCGTAGATGATCCATCCGCCGAGCAGGAGGATGATGAGCAGGTTGACCAGCCCCTGGCCCAGCGCGGCGGTGACGACGATGCCGATCACGATGCCCGGTATGGCCATCGCGACCGTGACGAACGCGGTGACAACGCGGTCGAGCGCGCCGCCGACCAGGCCAGAAAGCGCGCCGAGCAGCACGCCGACGACGGCGGCGTTGAACGTTGCGATCAATCCGACACCCAGCGAGAATCGCGCCCCCTGCGCGAGTCGCGCAAGCAGGTCGCGACCGAGCCCGTCGGTGCCGAGCGGGTGATCCCAGGTCCCACCGGCCCAAGCCGGCGGCTGGAGGCGGTTGAGCAGGTCCTGCTTGTCGGGCGACATCGGCACCAGCCATGGCCCGAGCAGCGCCAGCGCGAGGAAGAGCGCGAGCGGCAGGAGCGGCAGCCAACCGGCGACGCGGCCCGGCCGGTCGGGCTCGACCGGGACGCGGTCGTCGACCGAACGATCGGCCTCGCGCGGCACCGGGACACGAAGCGAGATGGCGTCATCGTGTTGCATACGCCACCTCCCGGCCGGCGCGGAGGCGCGGATCGATTGCCGCCGCGAGCAGGTCGACGACGAGGTTGATGGCGACGACGAGCACCGCCGAATGGACGACGAAGGCGTGAATCACCGGCATGTCGCGCGCCAGCGCCGCCTGCAGCGCCATCCGCCCGACGCCGGGCCAGGCGAACACCGACTCGATCACGATCGTGCCGCCGATCAGCCCGGCGGCATGGAGGCCGACGTAGCCGACCGCCGGCATGACGGCGTTGGGCAACATGTGCCGCCAGCGAATTGCCCACGGCGACAAACCTTTGCCTTGCGCCGTGCGAACCCAGGCTGCGCCGCTGACCTCGCGCATATTCGCCCGGACCAGGCGGGCGATCACCGAGGCGGGGTGCAACGTCAGCGCCACCACCGGCAGCACGATCGCCCGCCAGCCGTCGTTGCCGGACGACGGCAGCCAACCGAGCCGGACCGCAAAGAACAGGATCAGCAGAGTGCCGAGCCAGAAACCGGGGATGGCCAGCCCGATCAGGCTGCCGCCGGAGATCAGCCACTCGACCGGGCCGCGGCGGCGGCGGCTGCTCGCGACTCCAACCACGACTCCGGCCACGACCGCGCTGATCGTGCCGAGCACGGCCAGCAGCATGGTCGGCGGGAAGGCGTTGAGCACCGCCTCCCCGGCCGGCCGCTTGAGATTCCACGAATAGCCGAAATCGAGCGTGAAGGCGTCCTGGACGAAGAGGAGATATTGCTTCCAGATGGGATCGTTGAGGCCGAGGCGCTGACGCACGGCCTCGCGCACCGCCGGCGATGTCTCGGG
>JAEVYR010000036.1 GCA_023392645.1 Chloroflexota bacterium
GTGCCGGCTCCAACGCACTGCCGGCACAGGGCCGAAGATTGGCAAGCCGATGACCGACACCCCGTCGAAGGCACGTTCCGACGAAGACATCGCCACGCTGCTGCACCGGTCCGCCGAATTGCTGGAAGCGCGCCATGTGGTGCCGGAAACCGGCGCTGCGGGCGCGCACATGCTCAGGGCGGAGACGACGCCACAGCGGTATCGCCACCTGAGCGACTCGCCCGCTGCCCTCGCCGAGCGCCTGACATCGGACCTGCGGCTGGCGACCGGGGACGGCCACCTGCTGGTCGAACACCTTGGCGACGACGCTGCCGCCGCGGACGACTGGATCGCGAGGTGGCGTCAGGAAGGTCCGTCCCGGAACTGGGGCGTCGACACGGTCCGCCTGTTGCCCGGCAACATCAGCTTGCTGAAGCTCACCTCGTTCTACACCTTTGAGCTGGCCGCCCCGGCCATCGGCGCCGCCATGGAGCTCATCCGCAACTCGGCAGCTCTTGTCCTGGACCTCACCGACAACGGCGGCGGCGACGATGTCACAGCCAACGCGGTGATGGACACGTTTCTGGATCACGATGCGCCGCGACCGCTCGTGCTCGAATCACGTGACGGACGCGAGCCAGCACGACCGTCGACCGATCTGGCATGGCCGCACTATGGAACCAGCCGGCCAGTGATCATCATGATCAATCGCCGGACGTTTTCGGCATCCGAAGCAGTCGCCTATGCCTTGCAGCAAGAGCAACGTGCCATCGTGATCGGCAGCCGCAGTGGCGGCGGCGCGAACATGGTCGACGAAGCGGCCCCGTTGCCGTTCGGATTTCAGCTCGGCATCCCGAATCGCCGGCCCATCGGCCGGATCACCGGCTCGAACTGGGAGGGCGTCGGCGTGCAGCCGGATGTCGAAACGTCCGGCGACGCGACGCTGTGGCAAGCGTGGGAAATCGCCCGGCAGCGCCTGGGCGATGCGTGCGCCGATCGGAAGGCTGGTACGGAATGAGCACCTACGTCCTGATCCACGGCGCCGGCGATGTCGGCTGGTACTGGCATCTGGTGGAGGCGGACCTGCGAGGGCGCGGCCACGACGTCGTGGCGCCGGATCTGCCGATCGAGGACGATACCGCCACCCTCTCCGACTACGCCGACACCGTGGTCGAGGCCGTCGGCGACCGGGCCGACATCATCGTGGTCAGCCAGTCCGCCGGCGCGTACACCGCGCCAATCGTTTGCGACCGGGTCCCAACCACGCTCCTGGTGCTGGTCGCGCCGACGATCCCGGCGCCGGGCGAGACGGCGAGCGAGCTATTCGCCAACACCGGCTACGCGTCGCCGGGACGGGAGGGCTGGAGCGAGCTCGCCATCTTCTATCACGATGTCGAGCCGGAGCTGGTGCGGGAAGCGCTCGCGAAAGGGCGAACGCAGTCCGACACGCCAGGGCGCGAGCCATGGCCGCTCGCCGCGTGGCCGGACGTGCCAACCCGCGTCGTGATCGGGCGCGACGATCGGCTCTTTCCCGCCGACTGGCTCCGCCGGGTGGCGATGGACCGGCTGGGGGTCGTCCCGGACGAGCTCGACGCCGGCCACTGCCTGGCGCTCGCCCGCCCGAAAGAGCTGGCGGCGCTGCTGGAACGGTACCGGCTGGAGCTGACCTGATCGCGAATCCGAAAATACGAAACGGGCCGGCAAGATACCGGCCCGTTTCGATTGTCGCCCGCGGCTGGACCGCCTCGCGGCCGGCCCCTACCGCTCCTGGTCGGGCACAATCACCAGCTCGGCGCCGCGCTGCTTCAGGCCGAAGACGAGACCGGACGCCAGCAGCACGATGTCCTTGACGACGTACTGCCCCTCCAGCGTCGGCGCGTTGTACTCCCGCGCGAACAGGTCGCCCGGGAAGAGCACGAGTGGCGACAGCACGCCGACCATCGCGATCCCCAGCAGGCCGATGCCGATGCGCAGATGGCGGCCGGTCAGCAGCGAGAGCCCGATCGCGGTTTCCATCGCAGCGACGAACAGCCGCGCCAGGTCGCCCTCGACGATGCCGAGCGTGAGCGCGTCGGTCGTCCGGATCGCGATGGCTTCGGCCGGGCTGACGCCGGGGAAGAACTTGAGCAGCCCGAAGGCGAGAAACACGAACCCCAGGCTGATGCGCACGAACGGGACGCTGTTGCGCGTCAGCCACTGCATGACCTTCGCGTCGAGTCGGTTGATCGGTCGAAAATGGGGTAGCGCCTGTTGCATGATCGCGACACTCCTGGTCTGAACGGCGATGCGGCTCACCGCGGTCGAGTCTGACGTGATGGCGAACGAGGTGCCGGCGATGTGTCAGTCTCGGTAGTCCTGGTCCCCGTGGATGCGGCATTGCCATCCACATGTCGATGGTGGAGGTCACGCCTCAACATCCCGGCTGGCAAACCTCAACGAAACCGCACCCTGCCCTCACGTCTTGCTGCGCGCCCGAACGCCGGCCGCATGATCGAGATTCGCAGGCGACCCTGAGAGCCTGATAAGCGCGACCAACGCTACCGACGACCGTTCGCGCGCGTGGCCCGGACGCCCCGAAAGTCGCTATGGTTGCTCGGCAATCGTTCGCCCTTCGACAGGACACACCGTGGACCGCACCGTTCAGGATCAGCTCGATACGCTCGCCCGCGATGTTTTCGCCTGCGACCGCTGCGCCGTCGCCGGCCACCTCGCCGAGGCGCACCCCGTGATCTGGGGACCCGTCGCCGGGCGGAACATGGTGATCGGCCAGGCGCCGGCCC
>JAEVYR010000080.1 GCA_023392645.1 Chloroflexota bacterium
GGACATCTCGAACGCGCCTGCAACGGGCCATTCCCGACTGTCATGCGCGGTCAGCGAGGTGGTGCTCGCGGTCAAGACCCGGCCTGAGCCTGCCGAAGGCACGTCCCCGACCGCGGCTCCCGCCAGCCAAGATCCCCGCCGCCCCCTTGCGCCGCTCCGCATAATGGAGGCACGCGAAGGAGCACCGCATGACCAACCCGGCAGGCATCCAGGGACTTCACCACATCACCCTCGTCTCGTCCGACGCCCAGCGCACCGTCGATTTCTACACGGGCACGCTCGGGCTCCGCCTCGTCAAGCAGACCGTCAACTTCGACGACCCCGGCAGCTACCATCTCTATTTCGGCGACGCCACCGGCTCGCCCGGCTCGGCCATCACCTTCTTCGAGTGGCGCGATGTCCCCCAGGGGCACCCCGGCATCGGCGGCACCCACCACTTCGCCCTGGAGACCGCGACCCGCGACACCCTGCTGCGCTGGAAGCGCCGTCTCACCGATCGCGGCCTCGCCGTCGACGGCCCGCTCGACCGGCACTATTTCACCTCGATCTACTTCCGCGACCCCGACGGCGCGATCATCGAGATCGCCACGCGCGGTCCCGGCTGGACCATCGACGAGGAGCCCGACCGCATCGGCGAGGAACATCGCCCCCCGCCCGAGGAGATGATGGTCGCCAACCGGGATTCCGCGCGTATCGAGGCCGAGACCTGGCCCCAGCCGGTCGACACCATCGACGCGGCGATGGCGCTGCGCCACGGCATGCACCACATCACCGCCATCGGCACCGACATCGAGCGCACCGACGCCTTCTTCCGCGGCCTGCTCGGCATGCGCCGCCTGAAAATGACCGACAACTTCGACGACCCCGGCTCGGCCCACTGGTACTGGGGCGTGGGGGAGGGGCAGCCCGGCACGATCGTCACCTATTTCGAGCGCGACCCGCGCCGCGAGCGCCGCGTCGTGATGGGCACCGGCCAAACGCACCACTTCGCGCTCTCGGTGCCCGATGAGGAAACCCAGCTCGCCCTGCGCGAGCGGCTGGTGCAGGCCGGCATCCAGGCGACGCCGGTGCTGGACCGCCGCTACTTCAAGAGCGTCTACAGCCACGATCCGGACGGCCACATCGTCGAGCTGGCGACAGCCGGACCCGGCTTCCTCGTCGACGAGGACGAGGCGACGCTCGGCAACCGGCTGATGCTGCCGCCGCATCTCGAATCCGAGCGCGAGGCGATCGCCGCCAACCTGACACCGCTGACCGTCCCCGGCTGGGCCGCGCCGGTCTGACACGAAATCCGGCATGTCTCCTGCGCCAACGGAGGGCCCGAAGGTCGCAGGTGGATGGGGCGGGGCCGCCCTACTTCAACCCGCTGTGCGCGTAGCCGGTGATGAACTGTTTCTGGAAGATCAGGAACAGCACCAGCACCGGCACGATCACGATCATCGTCGCGGCCGTCACCAGTTGCCACGCCGCCCCGGCCTCGGATGCCTGCGTGAACAGCGCCAGCCCGACCGTCAGCAGCCGCTTGCTGTCGCTGTTCGTGGCGATCAGCGGCCAGAAGAAATCGTCCCAGTGGTAGCTGAACGAGATCAGCGAGAACGCCAGCACCGCCGACCGCACGTTCGGCAGGTAGATTTGCCAGATGATCCGCAACGTGCCCGCACCATCGAGCCGCGCCGACTCCTCGTACTCGATCGGCACGCCCCGGAAGCTCTGCCGCAGGAAGAACGTCGCCATCGCCGAGCCGAAATAGGGGAGCATGATCGCCATCAGCGTGTCGAGCAGCCCGAGATCCTTCATCGTAATGTAGTTCGGGATCACCAGCGCCGAAATCGGGATCATCATCTGCAACAGGTAGAGGTAGAACAGCAGGTCGCGCCCCCGGAACGACATCCGCGCGAAGGCGTAGGCCGCCAGCGGCGATGTCACCAGTTGCACCGCGAGGATGCCGAACGCCACGATCGCCGTGTTGAGATAGTACCGATCGAAGGCGGCCGCGTTCCACGCGGCGCCGAAGGTGGCGAGCGTCAGCGAGCGCGGCAGGAGGCTGCTGCCGATCGAATCCGACTCGGGCCGGAAGGCGGTGATCGCTACCCACAGCAGTGGCACGATCCACAGCAGCGCCAGCCCGATCAGCAGCGTATTGCCGGTGATTCGTCGCGCCTTATGCACGGTTGTCCTCCCGGAGCCGATCGACCACGAACACCTGGATGGCCGACACCGTCGCGATCATGACCAGGAAGATCACCGACAGCGCCGACGCCACGCCCGTGTTCGTGAAGGCGAACTGCGTCTCGTAAATGTGGAACAGCATCACATTGGTCGCGTTGCTCGGGCCGCCATTCGTCATCACGTAGACGAGGTCCAGCGTCTGCAGCGCGCCGATCATCGCCAGCGTGACCACGAACACCAGCGTGGGCCACAGCAGCGGCAGGCGGATATCCCACGTCAGCCTGAAGCTGCTCGCGCCATCCAGCCGCGCCGCATCCTCCACCTGGCGGTCGATCCCCTGCAACCCGGCGAGCACGAAGATGGCGTAGAACCCTGATTGCCGCCAGATGCCGACGATCGCCAGCGCCCACAGGGCGGTGTCGGGGTCGCGCAACAGCGCCGGGTCCGACACGCCCACGAGGTCGGCCAGCTTGCCGATGAGCCCGTACTCCGGCGTCATGATGAACAGCCAGACCGACGCCACGCTCACCAGCGGCAGCACGATGGGGTAGAAGAGGGCGGTTCGCACGAGCGTGCCCATCCAGGTGCTGTTGTTGACGAGGATCGCGAAGACGATCCCGAGCGCGACCGATGCTGGCACCACCATCGCCACGTACTGCAACGTGTTGACGAACACCTTTTGGGAGATCGGGTCGTCGAGGATGTGCCGGAAGTTGTCGAGCCCGGTCCAGATCGGGGTCGGCTGCGCCAGGTTCTGCTTCATCAGGCTGCGCACGATCATCGAGAAGATCGGGTAGATCGTGAACGCGGCGATGAAGAAGAACCCCGGCAGGATCAACAGGTAGGGCGTCATCGCGTGCCGCGCCCGGTCCATCCCGGAGCGGGCCGGCGGCGTGTGGATGACGTCTGTCTCGGTCGGGTTGGCGATCATGAAGCGTCCCTGGAGGAAATGCGCGCTGACTGGACGGATTGGGTCGCAGAAGATGACACCTTCGTCCAGATGGACTTCGCAGGGGCGGACCTCCGCGCCGTCGGCGCAGCCGGTGGTGCGGTGTCGTCCGCCCGGCCGCCGTCAGGCGGCATCAATGAGCGTCCCGACACCGGGTCGGGCGCTGTACACGGTTGTGGTCGCTGCGTGACCACCGGGCGGACAACACCGGACCCCGCAGAAGCCTGGGCTGAGCTTGCCGAAGTCGCGCGGATCGGAGAGGTCCGCCCCTACAAGTCCTGCGGTCGCTGACACACGGTCTACCGGAACTGGCTGAGCACCGAGTCCGCCTGCTCCTGCGCGCTCTTCAGCGCGTCCTCCGGCGACGCCTGCTCCGTCACCGCCGCCTGGATCGCATCGTCCATGAACTTCTGCAACTGCCCGCTCTGGTGCCCGGTCAGCTCCGGCTGCGCGTATTCGAGCTGGTCGATCGCCGTCGTCGCCTGCGGCGTCTCCGCGACGTAGTCCTTCCACTCCTGCGAATCCGTCACCGAGTATCGCGTCGGCACGTAGCCGGATTCCAGCGACCAGTGCGTCGCCTGCTCGGTCGACGTCATCCACTGCACGAACGTCCACGCCGCCTGCTGCCGCGCGTCATCCGTCTCGAAGACGTACATGTTGCCGCCGCCGGTCGGCACGCCGAACTGCACGTTCTTCGGCAGGAACGCGGTGCCGAACTCGAACTCCGCCTGCCCCTTGATCGACACCAGGCTGCCGGTCGAGTGGTAGAGGAACGCCGTCGTCGCCGAGCTGAAGTCGGTCGGCCCCGCCGACCAGTCGATCGCGCCGGTCGGCATCACACCCGCTTCCGTGCTCAGCCCGACCATCCACGTCAGCGCCTCGATCGCCTCCGGCGTGTCGAAATTGACGTGGGCGGCGTCCTCGCCGTTCAGCGTCTGACCCGACTGGATCGCCAGCGCCTGGAAGAGCCAGTAGGCCGACGTCGTCGCCGGGATTTCGACACCCCACGTGGTGGCGCCGGCGTCCATCACCGCCTTGCCGTTGGCAACCAGGTCGTCCCACGTCTCCGGCGGCGTCTCGGGGTCGAGCCCGGCGGTCTCGAGGGCGGTCTTGTTGTAGTAGAGCACCGG
>JAEVYR010000094.1 GCA_023392645.1 Chloroflexota bacterium
GACCTGGACCCCACGCCCGCCGGCTAACCCGGTCCATCCGCGGAGGCGTAACGGAGCTCTTGATCGCGCATCCATCGTTCGCGGAAGCCAAGGCAGGAAGGGGGCAAATGCCCTGCGGTTCGGGAGATGCCCCTCGGGCCAGCGGCGCCGTGTTGCCGAATGCCCGGTGCGCGCATATAGTCCAGACAGTCAACCGACGACTTCACGCACCGGAGCAACGCACACGATGGAACACCCGCGGGATCGCAAGGTCGGACTCGTGTTCGACGACAGGTACCTCCAGCACGATTCGGGCGAATACCTGATCGAGTATCGGGAACGGCATCCGTTCGCCGAACCGGTCCCCCACCTCTCCAGCCCGCCGGTTCTCGGACGTGCCAAGCACCTCATCGACCTCTACGGCATGTCACGCCTGATGACGCGCATCGAGGCGCGCGAAGCGACCAGTGACGAGCTCGAGACCTACCACACCGCCGGGCACGTCCAGCGCGTGCGCGAGGTCGGCAAGCACGGCGGCGACACCGGTATCGGCGCGCCGATCGGCCGGGGCGGCGACGTCATCGCCCGGCTCGCCGCCGGCGGGGCGATCGCCGGCGTCGAGGCGATTTTCAACGGCGATGTCCACCACGCGTTGTGCCTCGTACGGCCGCCGGGCCATCACGCGATGGCCGATCAGGGCATGGGCTTCTGCACGTTCAACAACGTCGCCGTCGCCGCGATGGTGGCGCGCCGCGACCACGGCGCGAAGCGAATCGCGATCCTCGACTGGGACGTGCATCACGGCAACGGCACGCAGGATGCCTTTTACGAAGACCCGGACGTCCTCTTCATCTCCATCCACCAGCTGGACCTCTTCCCGCCGGTTGGCTGGGGGTCGCTCGACCAGCAGGGCGAGGGCGCCGGGCAGGGCGCGACGATCAACATCCCGCTGCCGCCGGGCGGCGGCAACCCGACCTATCTCGCCGCGATGCACGAGATCGTGATGCCCGCGATCCGGAACTTCGCACCGGACCTGATCATCGTCTCCGCCGGACAGGATGCCGCGGTGATGGACCCGCTCGGGCGCATGTCGCTCACCACCGCCGGTTACCGGGCGATGACCAGCCTGGTGCGCGAGCTGGCCGACGACGTCTGCGGCAGCCGGTTGCTGATCGCGCTCGAAGGCGGCTACAGCGATATCTACGCGCCGTACTGCACGGCGGCGATCGCCGAGGGGTTGGTAACGGGGATCGGTGGGTTCGATCCCGTGCCCGAACCGTACGGCTCGCGGGCGGAGACGATGCCAGCCTCGCGCCAGGTCGGGCTCGATGCTCGCGCCGCGCTCGACGCGGCGGGCGAGGCCCACGCCGCCCATCTCGGCGGCGGACCGGTCGAGCAGGACGCGGGTGTCGACGAGGGCACCGTCGCTCCTCGCTGATCATCAAGGGGACCGCCATGGCGCTGACTGCCTGCTTCGTCCGGCACGGCGAGAGCCAGGCGAACATCCAGGGCATTTTCGCCAATCGCGTCGACCACCCCTTCGCCCTCACCGACGTTGGGATCGACCAGGCGCGCGAGCTGGCCACACGGCTGCTCGAGATCGGCGCCACCCATGTCTACACCAGCCCGCTGCCTCGTGCCCGGCAGACCGCCGAGACGATCGGCACGACGCTTGGCATCCCGATCGTGCCCGCGGACGCCCTGCGCGAATACGACGTCGGCGTCTTCGAAGGACTGCCCTACACTGGTGAGCACGCCTGGCGGTGGGACGAGCACGCCCGGATCGAACTGGCATGGCGGGGAGGTGACCCGGATGCTCGCCATCCCGGAGGCGAGAGCGTGACCGATATCGCCAATCGGTTCCTGCCGTTCATGGACGCGCTCGCGGCGCGCCACGGGGCCGCCGACACCCTGGCGCTGGTCGGCCACGGCGGACTCTACCTGGTCGCGCTGCCGATGCTCTTCGATGAGGTAACCGTCGATGACGCCCGTCACTTCGGACTCGGTCATTGCGAGATCGTCACCGCAAGCTGGGACGGCGACCGCTGGACGTGCCACCAGTGGGGCGATCATGAGGTCCGACCGACGCCGTAGCGTCACGGATGCCGGACCTCACCGGGGCACCCGATCGCGAGCGAAGGCGATGAAGCGGCGGACGGCATCGGCTGCGTTCAGCTCCTCGCCGTGGCGCCATCGCACCGCGCGGTAGATCAGATCAGCGATCCACGGCTCCGGGTACCGTGCCCGCACCCAGGCCGCCGTCACCCGCTTCGACGCGACCTCGTCGCGCTCGGCGCGGTGGAGAATCCGGCAGATCGTCAGCGTCACATACGCCTGATGGTGGCTGCTGGCGAAGAACGCGTCGTCTTCACGCTTCGGTATCCACTCGTCGTACAAATTCCGGGTCGAGGCACGGCGAACATCGGCGATGTCGACTGGCGGAATCCATGATGCCGGGGCGGGACCGAATAGCGCCACGCCGCGCTCCCGAAGTGCGTAGAGGTTGATGAGCCACTCGTTGCCGTAGTGCGGGTCGGGATTCCAGAAGGCGCCGCCATTGACGTAGGGCCGCCCCTCGGACGGCGGCTCTACGCGAGACAGCCACGCTGCCGGGATCCACGACCCCTCGATCCGCTCCGCCCACTCCGGCCAGCGCTGCGCTAGCTGCTCGTGCAGCCCTGCCAAGGCCGACCGTTGATCGGGCGAAAGCGGCGCGGCCAACACCGCGAGGTAGTCGATATCGCTGCTGCCCCGGTCGAAATCGCCATAGGTGAGCGAACCCGTCAGCCACACCGCCACGAGCCGCTCACCGACGATCTCGCGCGCGCCGTCGGCGAGCATGTCGAGCAGCGCCTCGATGTCGGGAGGACGGTCGAGGGAGATCACCCGAACGGATGCGCGACGCCGAGACGCTCTGCGACCCCACGCAGCTCGAGCACCAGTCCGGGCGCGACCGGAATCCCCTCGGCTCGGTTACGGCGCTCGGCTTCGAGCTCTGGGTCGCCGGGCACCAAAACGGGGCCGCCCGCATTCTCGGCCGTGGGCGTCTCTCGCAGCTCCCGGCACATGCTGTCCATCTCCATCCTGAATTCCTCCGGATCGCGAAACAGGTCAATCCGCCACGCCATGAAGAAATGGCCGGTGCCCGGCGGCGTATCCTGCTCCTTCGGCCGGGCGACATGGTTGCTCCAGACGTTGCCGCCAAGCGGTCCGGCGAGAATTTCGACCAACATCGCCATGCCGTAGCCCTTGTGCCCGCTCATCTCGTTCGTGCCGCCGAGCGGCGTCAATGCCGTCACCTGCTCCGGGTCCGTCGTCGAACGGCCGTCGGCATCGACACCCCACCCTGGCGGGATCGGCAGCCCGGCGCGGCGGGCGATCTCGATCTTGCCCCACGGCACGGTGCTGGTCGACATGTCGAGCACGAACGGATCGCCCGTGGTCGGCACCGCGAAGCCAATCGGGTTGGTGCCGAGGCGCGGGGCCTTGCCATTCGTCGGCACCACCAGCCGGGTCGCGTTGGTCATCGCCATGCCGCCGAGCCCCTCCTCGGCCGCCATCCGGGCATAGGTGCCTGCGGTGCCGAAGTGATTGCTCCGGCGCACGGTCGTCATGCAGATGCCGCTCTCGCGCGCCTTCGCGATGGTCCTGCGCATCGCCTCGGGCCCGATCAACAGTCCGAAGCCCAGGTTGCCGTCGAGAGCGAGCGAAACCGGCGTTTCACGGAGCACATCCAGCGCCGCGTTCGGGTTGTCGAACCCGTCGCAGATGCGCGTGACGTACATCTGGAGCCGCCCCAGGCCATGGCTCGCCACGCCGCGCAAGTCGGCCAGCAGCAGCACGTCGATCGCCTGTCGCGCCTGGTCATCGGCCAGCCCCGCCGCGACGAGGCAGTCGACAGCAAACGCGTGGAGGGTGTCGTACGGGTAACGGGTGTCGCTCACAGGATCGTTCCTCTCGCGGGTGTGCCTGGTGGACCGCTGGCCGGCGCTGGCACGAGACGTGCGCCGGCGTCGGTCGCTGTCGATTGTCGCACCGGCCGGCGCGCTGTCGAGAGCGAACATCGCACACAGGCGGCTTGACGCGGAATGCGGGCGAGGGATAGGATGACGTCAGGCCCACTTCGCATCTCGCGGGTTGGCTTTGTGCGGGTCGAGCGCCAGGCGCTCCCCGTTCGAACCCGTGAAGGGAGCTTCGTTGGACGCAGGCAGTCCTCGGTATCACAACCAATTGAGACCCTGGCTCCTGCCGGATCCGCGAGGCCGCTGACCGCGCCGCACCGCGCTCCGGCCGACGCCGGGGCAATGGTTCCGGGCGCGGCACACCCGGAACGGAACAGGCGGTGCAACCATGCAGACCACGCACAAGACCATCCGCTACTACATCGACCGCGAGGCGGATACCCCCATCATCCGCACCGTTCCCGTCATGCGCCCGACCCAGGCATCCACTCACGCCTCGGGTGGCGCCGATGCGCCAGCCCCCGATCGCG
The DNA here is from genome assembly GCA_023392645.1 of Chloroflexota bacterium. GTDB lineage: Bacteria > Chloroflexota > Chloroflexia > Thermomicrobiales > UBA6265 > JACCVC01. Next base: position 4,472 of record JAEVYR010000094.1, read on the forward strand.
CGACCGCTGGTGAAACGGTTGGACAGCACCCCACCCAGCAGACACGGCATGGCGACACACGTCACCGTCTGGCCAACCTGGTCCATGCCTCCATGCGCCGCAAGTCGCGTGATGGCTCCTGAGCCACGCGCCGACGGACCGGGCCGACGTAAACGCGGCGGCGATCACAGCCTGCCCGAGGTGACCATCTGACCCTGGCGAGCAGCCACGATCTCGCCGGCAACCCGGATTACACAGGACAGCCCAAAAGACCTGCGCCCACAGCACATGCTGGCTGGCCGGGCGTGGACACACATGCTTGCACGTTGCACGTAACCGGCGACGACTTCGGGTCCGGCCAGATCCGAGCCCGCTGCGCACGGAGGTAGCGGCGATGATTGTGGACCGTGCCATCTACGTCGATGGCGAGCGCGTAGACATGCCTGACCCG
>JAEVYR010000129.1 GCA_023392645.1 Chloroflexota bacterium
GGAGCGGTCTGGGCACCTGGCGGGGAACCGCGCGTCGCGGTTCTCTTCTCATTCGCGGGCGACACCATTGCCGCGATCGACCTCGTCGCCGATCCGGAGCGGCTGGCGGGGTTTGACCTGGAGATGCTGGCCCGATGATGGCGCCAGGTGCGCTACATCACTGATACCCCGGCGTGGAACGCGTCGAACCGTGAGCCAGGGCGTGACCGGTCCGGATTCCCCGCCAGGCATCAACGTGCCGCCGGGCGCTCCTGGATGACCCAGCCGTTGCCATCGGGGTCGCTGAAGAAGACGAACGCGTTCCAATCGCCACCCTTGCCGTCGCGCCACTCGCCGTCGGTGAGGTTGCGGACCGGGGTGCACTCGAGCCCGCGATCCACCAGATCGGCGCGGGCGGCCTCGATGTCGTCGACGATCAGCATCAGGCCCTCGAGCGAGCCGGGCGCGGTCTTTCCGAGCGTAGAGTTGAGATGAATCGAGCAGCCCGATCCAGGCGGGGTGAGCTGCACCAGGCGGCCGCCCTCGCCCATCGGGATGTCGAGATCGACGGCGAAGCCGAGCTGATCGGCGTAGAACGCCCTTGCTCGATCGACGTCGGTGATGGGGATCGGGACGACCTCGAGCTTCATGTCCATCGCGCGGAATCCTCTCGCGTCGTGGCGCGGATCGAGGGCCGGGACAAGCCCGGCCCGTATGGAAACCGGCAGCGTCAGAGGACCGGCGCCAGCGTCGCGATCAGTTCGTCAAGCCGCTCGTACCCCTCGTTGATCCCACGCTCCATGCCGGACTGCACCATGCCGTCGCGCGCTTCGATCGTCTGGAAGACGGAATTGGTCCGCGCCAGCGTCTTGCCTCCCCGCTCCTCGAGCGTGAGCGTGTCGAGCGAGACATGGCCGGGCGCGCCCTCGAACTCGAAGGTCTGGACCAGGGCATCCGGCGAGGGGTCACCGTGGAAGACACCGTGGAAACCGTACTCGTTGCCATCCGGGTCGATGTGCACGTAGCGCCAGGCGCCGCCATCACGAAGGTCGAAGCGCTCGATCCGCATCGTCAGGTTTCGCGGCCCGAGCCATTGCGTCAGCAGCTCCGGCTCGGTCCAGGCGCGGTAGACGAGCTCCAGCGGGGCGTCGAACTCGCGCTCGACGATGATCTGCGGGATGCCGGGCTCGGCGATAATGACTGTGGTGTTGCCCATGGTGACGGCCTTTCGGTGTGGAACGTTGCCGCGATCAGTCGTTTCGGTCCCGCTGGAGTGAGGCGAGCAGCTCGTCGAGTCGCTCGTAGCTCTCCTCCCAGTACTCGCGATAGCGAGCGAGCCAGGCGGTGGCCTGGCGGAGCGGCTCGGCCTCGAGGTGACTGAGCCGGAAGGTCGCCTGGCGGCTGCGAGAGATGAGCCCGGCCCGTTCGAGCACCTTGAGGTGCCGGGAGATGGCCGGCTGCGACATCTCGAACGGCGCGGCGAGCTCGGTCACCGTGGCGTCGCCCTTGGCGAGGCGATCGAGCATCGCCCGCCGGGTGGGGTCGGCGAGGGCGCCGAACACCGCGCTCAACCGATCCTCTTCCAAGCGCCACCTCCATAACCTTGTGGCTATATAACCACTGTGTTCAGTATAGTGGCCGCCGAGCCGATGTCAAGTCTTCGCTCATGCCCTCCCGGCTCCATTGCTCGCGGGGTATGGCGCTTTGTGCGGTCCTGGCCGATGCTGGCGGCAGCACCACGTTGTTCGATCCGAGCGGGCCAGCGCGCCCCCTGACCCCTGAGGACCCATGATGGACAATCAAGCCCGCGGCGCCGATCACCCCGCCACGATCCCCTATCGAACCGACGTGCCGATCGTCAACGACAGCGATGTGCTGGTCGTCGGGGCCGGACCGGCCGGACTCGCCGCGGCAATCTCGAGCGCGCGCAACGGCGCCAGCACCATGCTGATCGAGAAGAACGGCTATGTCGGCGGCAACCTCACGGCGGGGCTCGTCGGCCCGTGCATGACGTCCTACAGCCTTGACGGCGAGCAGCAGTTGATCAAGGGCATCTTCGAGGAGCTCGTGCAGCGGATGGAGAAAATCGGCGGGGCGCTGCACCCGTCGGGCATCCCGGCCGGCAGCGAGTACTGCGGCTTCATCGATTACGGGCACGCCCGCGTCACACCCTTCGAACCGGAGGCGGTCAAGCTCTGCGCGACCGAGATGCTGCTCGAAGCGGGAGTCCGCCTCCAGCTCCACACCTTTGTCGCCGATACCATCGTCGAGGATGCCGGCGTGCGCGGGGTGATCGCGGCGAGCAAGTCGGGGCTCGAAGCCTTCCGGGCGACGGTCACGGTGGATTGCTCGGCGGACGCGGACGTCGCCGTGCGGGGCGGCGCGCGGTACGAGCAGGGGCGCGACGAGGATGGGTTGACACAGCCACTGACGATGTTCTTCCGGGTTGCCAACGTCGATGACGACGCGGTACGCAGCCACATCGCGAGCCACCCTGACGATTACCGGCCATTCGCGGCGATCGTCGCCGAGGCGCGCGCGGCGGGAGAGTTCCCGGTCGAGCGGCGCGGCATCGGGCTCTACAAGACGCTCGAGCCGGGTGTGTGGCGCATCAACACGACCCGGCTGCACCGGCTCGACGGCGCCGATGTCCGCGACCTGACCACCGGCGAGATCGAGGGCCGCCGGCAGGCGGATGCCCTGATGCGTTTCTTCCGCAAGTGGCTGCCGGGGTTCGAGAACGCCATGCTGCTGGACACCGCCGCGACGGTCGGGGTGCGGGAAACGCGTCGCATCGTCGGCGACTATCAGCTCACGCTCGAGGATTTGGCGTCGGGCCGGGAATTCGACGACGTCATCGCGCTCTGCGGCTACCCGGTCGACATCCACAGCCCGACCGACGACGGCGGCGCCGTGGGCGATCGCTATACGACCGCCAACATCTACCAGATTCCCTACCGGAGCCTGCTTCCGGCGGGACTCGACGGCGTGCTCGTCGCCGGGCGGTCGCACTCGGCGACGCATGAAGCGCAGGGCGCGACCCGCGTGATGCCGCCCGCGTTCGCGATGGGCGAAGCCGCCGGAGCCGCCGCGGCGCTCGCGGTGCGAGCCGGTGTGGAGCCACGAGACGTGGCGATCCCGGCACTGCACGAAACGCTGGTTCGGCAGGGCGCGTGGCTGGGCGAGGATATCCGGGATCGATTCGCCGGCGCGATCGCATCGGCGACCTGACCGGCGAATCGAAGCAGCATCCGGCGCGGTGGTCGGTGTGCGCCCCGCTAATCAGCTATTGACTAGGTATACTGGAGCATGGCTCGGGCCGCGAACGGTCCACGCGCCGCGTCTCGCTGTTCCGGACACCAGTGGTCGCGCCAGCCGCCAGAATCACTCGATCGGCCAGCATCGACGCATGGCCGCACGCGATTGGAGATGCGCATGGCTTACGCCACGATTCTCGGATATCCCCGCATTGGCAAGCACCGCGAGATGAAAAAGGCGCTGGAGGCGTTCTGGACCGGCAAGTTCGACGAGGACGACCTGCAGCAGGTCGCGATGGACACCCGCAACGCCGCCTGGGAAACGCAGGCCGGCGCCGGCCTCGACCTGCTGCCGGTCAACGACTTCACCCTCTACGACCAGATGCTCGACACCAGCGCGCTGCTCGGCAACATCCCGGCTCGCTTCGACTGGGGTGGCGACCAGGTCGATCTCGACACCCGCTTCGCGATGGCGCGCGGCCGCACCGGTCCCCACGGTGTCCCGGCGATGGAAATGACGAAGTGGTTCGACACGAACTACCACTACATCGTGCCGGAGCTCTCCGCCGACACCGAGTTCAAGCTGTCGGCGACGAAACCATTCGATCTGCTCGCGGAGGCGCAGGCGGCCGGCGTCAACGCCAAGCCGGTGCTGATCGGGCCGATCACCTACCTGCTGCTCGGCAAGGCGCATGACGAGACGTTCGACCGCCTCTCGCTGCTCGATCGGCTGCTGCCGGTCTACGCCGAGGTGATCGGCAAGCTCGCCAGCCAGGGCGCCGAGTGGATCCAGATCGACGAGCCGGTGTTGGTGCAGGATCTCGTGCCCGGCGAGCTGGATGCGCTGAAACGCGCCTATGGTGAAATCGCCGCGGCGAAGAGCGATGCGAAGATCATCGTGCAGACCTATTTCGATCAGGTTGGCGACGCCTACGAAACGCTGGTCAACCTGCCGGTCGACGGCATCGGCCTCGATCTCGTGCGTGGCTCGGAACACCTCGACCTGATCGAGCGGCACGGCTTCCCGGCGGACAAGGTGCTCGTCGCGGGCATGGTCGACGGGCGCAACATCTGGGCAAACGATCTCGCCCGGTCGTTCGAGACGCTGGAGACCCTTGCGGAGACGGTTTCGCCCGACCGGATCATGGTCTCGACCTCCTGCTCGCTGCTGCACGTGCCATATGACGTCAACAACGAACCCGACCTCGACGATGACCTGAAATCGTGGCTCGCGTTCGCCGAGCAAAAGCTGCACGAGGTGACGCTGCTGGCCAGCGGTCTCACCCACGGGCGCGAGACAATCGCCGACGAGCTCCGGGCGCGCACCGAGCTGCTGGAGCGCGCATCGCGGTCGCCACGGCGGCGCAACCCAGAGGTGCGGGAGCGCATCGCCAGCCTGCCGGCCGACGTCGCCGAGCGGGGCGCGCCCTACGCCGAACGGGCCCGCATCCAGCGGGAGCGGCTCAACCTGCCGCAGTTGCCGACCACGACGATCGGGTCGTTCCCGCAGACCGGCGAGGTCCGCAAGGCCCGCCGCCGGTTCGAGAAGGGCGAGCTCTCCGCGGCGGACTACGAGGACTTCATCAAGGCGCAGATCCGCCAGGTGATCGAGCATCAGGAG
>JAEVYR010000144.1 GCA_023392645.1 Chloroflexota bacterium
ACCGTACACGGCGGTGGAGGAGATGTGGACGATCCGATCGACCCCGGCCTCGCGGGCGACGCGGAGGACGTTTCGCGTTCCCTCGACGTCGGTCGTGTAGATGTCGTCGGGCGGGTAAAGCGGCAGCGCGGCGGCGGTGTGTACGACAGCGTCACACCCGTCCATCGCCCGGGCCACGGTTGCCTCGTCGCGAATGTCGCCGGTGATGACCGTCACGCGGTCGCGGAGGTCGGGATAGTCGAAGGCTGCCAGGTCGAGCGAGACGACGTCGACGCCGTGGCGATCGAGATGGCGGGCGAGGTTGATGCCGAGGAAACCGGCGCCGCCGGTGATGAGGACGCGGCGGGGCGTCGCCAGCCGTGCCTGGGTGCTGGAATCGGTCAAGAAAACCCTCCGGGGACGGGAAAGGTGTCGTGCCGAAACCGTAGCAGGACGGGGCGGGCGGTGTCGAGAGCACAAGGGGCGGCGCGACTGCGCCGCCCCGTGTGCGAGTTGCGACTTGCCGGGAGGGCGATGGCGACTATGCGCGCGGGGCTGGTGCTTGACCGATGCGGCTGAAGGCCATGCCGGCGAACGCGACGGCCATCCAGATCTGGGAGACGACGCCCGGGAAGCCCGGCAGGCCGGTGCCACCGGTGAACCCGATGACGGCCAGCACCGGAACGCAGCTCCAGATGCCGATCCAGAGCGGCAGCGCGCGCTCGCGAAGGCTGATCCAGGCGACGGCGCCCGCCGCGATGGTGACGCCGAACCAGCCGATGAACGAGCCGAAATCGTTGAGGATGTAGTAGATGTACAGCCCCATCTCGTCATAGGTGCCGTGGTCCATGCCGTCGGCATGATAGATCGCGCTGGCTCCCTTCCAGCCGTAGCCGAGCATCAAGGCGCCGGCGCCGGCCGTCAGCGCCTGCGTGACGACGCGCGCGGCGGTACTGCCCGGAAGCTGCGGCTCGATCGTGCCGCGCCACATCGCGGCGAGGACGAGCAGCAGGGTGACGGCCAGAAAACCCGAAACGATACTCACATGCGCGCTGCGCTGGCTGATCTCGTGCACCGCCGCCATGGTCATTGGCGCGTCACCGCCATCGGTGGGCACGTGAATGTCGCCGAGGAGGGTACCGACGAATCCCGCCACGCCGGCGCCTACACCCACCCAGGGCCAGGTGGCGCGTCCGGTGGCACGCTCGAAGACCTCGTTCGATGCCCGCGCATCGAACGCTGTGGACGTTGAGGACATGTGTTCTTTTCCATGGGGTATCTCTCGCCCGACGGGCGAGTGTTCGATAAGCCGCAAGGGACCCAAACGATGGAATTGTGAAGTGACCCGGCGGAAGTGTACGTGGCAGCAGGGCAACTGTAAAGCCCCGCTGCGCCATCGCGCAGCGGGGCTTCGACTGGAGTGCTGTGAACCTGCGTCAGCCCAGGACGACCCACGCGGAGAGCCCGCCCCCGACGATGAGGACGAACAGTACCGGCAGGGCGATGCCGAGGAATGAATACTTGTTGAACCCGAGCTTGTAGATGCCTGACCGGTCCTTCATGTTGTCGATCATGCGCGTGTCCTTTCCGTTCGTCGCTGGCGCTTCGCTTTGCGGCGCGTGCGGCCCGACGACCTTCCTCTCGAAGCCTCAGTCCGTATTGTAGCGGAGCCCTACGCCTCTGACGACTCGCCTTCCTCGGTAGTTCCGGCCTGATCGGCCGGCAGGTTGCGCATCGCCGGGAAGAGGATCACGTCGCGCAGGGTGCGCTGGTCGGTCAGCAGCATGGTGAGCCGGTCGATGCCGATGCCGACCCCGCCGGTGGGCGGCATGCCGAACATCAGGGCCGTGATGTAGTCCCAGTCGAGCGGCATCGCCTCCTCATCGCCGGCATCCCGGTCCTCCTGCTGCTCGCGGAAGCGGGCGAGCTGGTCCATCGGGTCGTTCAGCTCGGTGAAGGCGTTGCCGATCTCGCCGCCGCCGATGTACGGCTGGAAGCGTTCGACGTGCGTCGGGTCATCGGTCTTGCGCTTGGCCAGCGGCGACAGCTCGACCGGATAGTCGATCAGGAAGATCGGCTGGATCAGGTGCGGGCGGACGAACTGCTTGAGCAGCTCGTCGACGATGCGCGGCCAGACGGTGTCGCTGTCGACATCGGCGCCGGCGTCACGGGCGGCCTTCAGCAGCTCGGGCTGGGTGGGGTAGGCCGTGTAGTCGATGCCGCTGCCGTCGATGATGGCCTGCCGCAGCGTCTTGCGTGGCCACGGCGGCGTGACATCGATCTCGTGCCCCTGGAAGGTGAACCGAGGCTCGCCGAAGACCGCCGTGACGACCTGGACTATCAGCGCCTCGACGGTATCCATCATCACGATGTAGTCGGCGTAGGCTTCGTAGAACTCCAGCATCGTGAACTCGGGCGAGTGGTTGCGGTCGATGCCCTCGTTGCGGAAGTCCTTGGCGATTTCGTATACGCGCTCGAAGCCGCCGACCAGCAGGCGCTTGAGATAGAGCTCGTCGGCGATGCGCAGGTAGAAGGTCTGGTCGAGTGCGTGGTGGTGGGTCGTGAAGGGACGCGCCGCGGCGCCGCCGTAGAGCGGCTGCAGCACCGGCGTCTCGACCTCCAGGTACGCCCGCGCGTCGAGGAACTGGCGGATCGTGGTGATGATCGTCGCCCTCGCCTGGAAGATCTTCCGGACCTCTTCGTTGGCGAGCAGGTCGACGTAGCGCTGGCGGTAGCGCGTTTCGATATCCTGCAGCCCATGCCACTTCTCGGGTGGGGCGTTGATCGCCTTCGCGAGCATCGTGATGCAGGTCACGCGCAGCGAGACCTCGCCGGTGCGGGTACGGAAGAGCTGGCCGTCGGCCTGAACGATATCGCCGAGGTCGAACAGCTTGAGCACGTCGGCGTATCGTTCCTCGCCGATGACGTCCTTGCGAATGTAGAGCTGCAGCCGCGTCGAGCCGTCTTCGATGTGGGCGAACACGGTCTTGCCCATGTGGCGGAAGCTGACGATGCGTCCGACCAGCGTCATCGGCTCTGGCAGGGTGCCGTCCTCGGGCAGCGATCCGCCGGTTTCGGCCGCCTCGAACCGGGCGAGGGCATCGCCATTCGTGTGCGAGCGCCTGGCGCGGGTGGGGTAGGGCTCGGCGCCCTCCTCGCGCATCTGCGTCACCTTGTCGAGTCGGATTTGCTGGAGATCGCTCAGCTCCATCGTGGCAACGTCTCCCGTTTGCATGCGTGGGGAACGGATGGCTGGGACATGGCGAACGCGGCAGGGAAACACCCGCCGCGTTGATCGCCGGCAGCCGGATTCGGCTTCTATTCTACGTTGACGATGGAATAGGTGTAGGGACCGCCCGGAGTTTCGACCGCGGCGGTGTCGCCGGCGCGGCAATCGAGCAGGGCCTTGCCGACGGGCGAGTCGGAGGAGACGCGGTTTTCGGACAGGCTGGCTTCGGCCGAGTCGACGATGATCCAGCGCTCCTCGATGCCGTCCTCGTCGCGGACGGTGACGGTGGAGCCGAGCTGGACGGTGCCGTCGCCCGCGCCGGGAACGAGGATTTCGGCGTTTTCGAGGATGTTTTCGAGCTCATGTCCCCGGTTTTCCAGGTACATGTACTCGTCCTTCATCTCCTCGTACTCGCTGTTGTCGGAGATGTCGCCGTCGCCGGTGGATTCCTGGATGAGACGGCTCAGCTCGGGCAGGCGCTCGTTGCGAAGCTGGTCGAGCTCCCTTTGCAGCCGCTCCCTGCCTTCCGGTGTCAGCCGCGCCTTTCGCTCCGTGCTCATGGGGTACTCCTGCCTTCCCGATCGCCGACGGGGCGACGCGGGATACGTTGACGTTGACGCGCGCACCAGTGGCGTGCTGTCGAAAGCGACCCTGCGGGGCCGAGGGTATGCAAGAAAGCCGGAGGTTCGCCCCTCCGGCTCGGCCCGAGTGCCCCCAGTATACGACAGAATCGTGCTGGAACCCCCCGAAGCGCGCCGGGTTCAGGGGGTTTTCCTCCCAGCACCGAATCGCCTTGTGACAATTTGTCAAATAGTCGAACGGCCTCTTTCCGATCGCCCCCTTGCGCCCTCTCACCTTCATGTGTATAGTACGTACAGAGTGTACGTACACCCAATGCAACAGGGGGCGCGTACCGATGAGGGAAGGGGCGGCAGCGTCCGCCACACAAGGATTCACCGGGAGGACTCTGTTATGGATCGCCATCACTCACCCAGCCACGCCGGACGTCGTTGGCTGGTCATGCTGCTGGCGGCGCTCACCCTGGTTGGTGGCCTGGGAATGTTCACGCCGAACAGCGCCACCGCCGGAATGTCGGGCACGGTCGTCGTCGACGGCGCGCCGCTCTACGCCGATTGGGACGATTTCACCGTCATCGACTGGATGAGCGCGGGCGTCTCCGTCGATCACTTCTGGGGTCCGCACGAGGGGCTCTACGAGATTCGCTATCAGGGCACCGTTGGCTGGACGCCCGTGGAAAACGTCGACTTCGGTGGCGGCGGCGCCGCGGCCGCGCCGGCGGAGTCGAGCTCGGCCGCGTCGGGCGAGCACTGGATCGATATCAACCGCAGCAGCGGCCTGGTGTCGCTCTACATCGGCAACGAGGTCCAATACACTGCCTACGGCGTGCTGAGCGACAGCCAGGGTGAGGACTTCTACGCCACGGCGTCAGGCACCTACTACGTCTATGCGATGTGGGAGCCGCTGGGCTATACCAAGTACGCGGACGCCTATATCAGCCACTGGATCGGCTTCGATCCGGATCGGGCCAACGGCTTCCACTCATACACGAAGGACGCCAACGGCAACATCAGGAATCCGAACGGCGACGCCTACACGTGGGGATGCGTGGCGATGGCGCCGGGCGACATCGATACGGTGTTCAACTTCGCCTACATCGGCATGCGGGTCGAGGTCCACTGGTAATCGACTCGTCACCCAACCGATGACGCACCGAACCCGGAGAGGCTTGCCTCCCCGGGTTCGTCGCTGCGACACCGATGCGGTCCGGACCTCACGCAACGCGGAACTCAGCCCGGCTGGTGCTCGCCACTGATATCGATCGGGCCGCGCCGCT
>JAEVYR010000159.1 GCA_023392645.1 Chloroflexota bacterium
GTCTCGACGTAGGCATCGCCGATCGTCTCGCCAATCACCAGCGTCGTCGGCAGGTGGCGGATGTACGGCGTGTCGTACTGCACCTTGATCTGCTTCGTCTCGCCGTAGACCTCCAGGTGCGCATCGAAGCGGCGCTGCCGGTCCACGCCCATCTCGAACGTTGCGTTGAACCCGTCGAAGCCGAGGATCGCGGTCATGAAGCTGCCGCCGTTCCAGGTGCTTGCCGCGATCACCCGCTCCGGCGCGCCAATCAGCTCGCGCATCGCGGAGAGGTCGTGGCTGCCCAGGCCCAGCAGCATCCGGTAGGCGCGCACCAGCTCGGGTGGCGCCTCGCCGATCGCCTCGGTCACGAGCGCACTCGCTCGCACGGTCCGGTCGATCTTCGCCGCCTCGGGGATGTCGTCGCAGCGGTGGATATCGGTCGCCTGCTCGATGATCAGCGCGTTCTGGCCGATGATGTCGCGCACGCGGGCGTAGTTGATCTTGCCGAACTGCCGGACCTGCTCGACGGCCTCGGTGAACGCCGGCGCGAAGCGGCGCATGTAGGCGACCATCACCTGCACCCCGGCGGCGTCGCGCGCGGCGATGATCTCGTCGGCCTCGCGTGGCGTCAGGCACATCGGCTTCTCGACCAGCACGTGCCTGCCGGCGTTGACCGCAAGGATCGTGTGCTCGGCGTGGTACTCGTCGCTGTTGAGCACAAACACCGCGTCGAGATCGTGCCTCACGAGGTCGGCCGCCTCGGTGTAGCGCGCCTCGACGCCGTACTCGTCGCCGACCGCCCGCAGCAAGCCGAGCGAGACATCGCACAGCGCCGCGATCTCGTACCGGTCGCGCAGCATGCGCAGGATCGGCAGATGGATGATCTGCGCGACCTCGCCCAACCCGATCACCCCTACCCGCACCCGTCGCATCGCTTCCCTCCCGCTGACGTGGACATCTGGCACGCCCTCACCATAGGGCACAACCGCGATCAGGGCGATACCGTAGCGGAACGGCATCGCCGGTTCACGAGCCGGCAAGTCTGTATACAATGAGCGCACAGCGCGGGACGCCTGGATCATCGCGACACGGTGCCCCGATTTCTCTGTACCTCGTCCCCGGCGCGAGCAGCGCGCCGACCGGAAGGAGCACCCGTGTTCAGCCTCGATGGAAAATCCGCCCTCATCACCGGCGCCGGATCCGGCATGGTCCGCGAGATCGCCCTGCTCTTCGCCAAACAGGGCGCCACTGTCGCCGTCGGGGATATCAACGACGACGGCGCGAAACGTGTCGCCGACGAAATCACGCAGTCCCGCGGCAGCGCCTTCCCGCTGCATCTCGACGTGACCGACCGCCAGTCGGCGCGCGACGCCGTCGCCGCGATCGTCGAGCGAACCGGCCGCGTCGACATCCTCGTCAACAACGCCGGCATCGGCATGGTTGGCAATCTCACCGAAACCGAGCCGGCCGATTTCGAGCGGCTGATGGCGGTCAACGTCTATGGGGTCTACCACTGCTCGCAGGCGGCGGTGAACCAGATGCTGGCGCAGGAGCCGCAGGGCGGCGCGATCGTCAACATCGCCTCGGTCGCCGGGCAGGTCGCCGTCGCGCGCCGCTTCGCGTACGGCACCACCAAAGGCGCGGTGATCTCGATCACCCAGTCGGTGGCGATGGATTACATCGACAAGGGCGTCCGCTGCAACTGCATCTGCCCCGGCACGGTCGAATCGCCCTTCGTCGAGGCCTACCTCCAGAAGTACCATCAGGGCGAAATCGAGGAAACGCGCAAGCAGCTCCACGCGCGCCAGCCGCTCGGGCGGATGGGCCGGCCCGACGAGATCGCCCCGCTGGCGCTCTACCTCGCCTCCGACGAGGCGGGCTACGTCACCGGTTCACAGATGGTGATCGACGGCGGACTTACCGCGAGATAACGCCACCTCGGGCGGACTGCCGGCACATGGCCGGCGCTACGGGAGCGGGCTCCGGGCCCGCCACATTGGTCCAGAACGGAGCCACACCATGGCACAAATCTCAGGTCTCTCGAACCTCTCCGGCGCGCGCGGCCGCGTTCCGCTGGCCGAGGTGGCGGTGCTGCTCAACGCCGGCGATGACGTGCTCATCGCCAAGAGCCCGCTGCTGCCGAAAACCACACTCGTCAGCGACGGCGAGGACGACCTCGTCATCCGCCGCATGATCCCGCCGGGACACAAGGTCGCGCGCCGGCACGTCGCAGAAGGGCAGCCGGTGCATCGCTACGGGCAGATCATCGGCTTCGCCACCACCGACATCGAGCCGGGAGACCACGTCCACACCCAGAATATCGCCGTGCATCAGGGCGAGCTCGAGCTCGACTACGCCTTCGGCGAAAACGTAAAACCGGTCGATTTCGTGCCGGAGGACCAACGCCGAACCTTCAAGGGATTCCGTCGCAAGGACGGCCGCGTCGGTACCCGCAACTACGTCGCTGTGATCGCGACGGTCAACTGCTCGTCGACCGCCACCACGCGGGTCGTCGACCACTTCCGCCGCAACCCTGAACTTCTGGCGCAGTACCCGAACGTCGACGGCGTGATCGGCTTCCCGACCAAGGGCGGCTGCGGCGCGCACTACGGCTCGCCCGATCTCGGCCAGCTCCAGCGCACGATGGCGAACATCGTCGATCACCCCAACGTCGCAGCCTACGTCATCCTCAGCCTCGGCTGTGAGGTCAACCAGCCGGATGACCTGATCGAATCGACCCACCTCTCCGATAACGGCAATCAGCCGCTGGTGTTGACTATCCAGCAGGATGGCGGCTTCCTGAAGACGGTCGAGGCCGGCATCGAAGCCGTGAAGAGCATGCTGCCCGAAGCGAACAAGGCGGTGCGCGAGGACGTGCCGATCTCGGAGCTCAAGGTCGCGCTCCAGTGCGGCGGCTCCGACGGCTGGTCGGGCATCACCGCCAACCCCGCGCTCGGGCGCGCGGCCGACGAGATCGTGCGCCACGGCGGCACGGTCGTGCTGGGCGAGACGAGCGAGGTCTACGGCGGCGAGCACATCCTCACCCGCCGCGCCGCGACCCCGGAAGTCGGCCAGAAGCTGGTCGATCTCATCCACTGGTGGGAGGACTACACCTCGATGTTCGGCGCGTCGATCGACAACAACCCGGCGCCGGGCAACAAGGTTGGCGGGCTGACGACGATCTACGAGAAGTCACTCGGCGCGATCGCCAAGGCCGGCACCACGCCGATGAACGACGTGGTGCGCTACGCGGAGCGGGTCGAGACGAAGGGCTTCGTCCATATGGACACACCGGGGTACGACCCGGTGTCGGTGACGGGGCAGGTGGCCGGCGGCTGCAACATCGTGACCTTCACGACAGGGCGCGGCTCGGCGTTCGGGTTCAAGCCGGCGCCCAGCATCAAGATCGCGACGAACAGCCAGCTCTACGCCAATCAGGAGCCGGACATGGACATCAATGCCGGCAGGATGCTCGATGGCATCAGCCTGGACGAGATGGGCATGGAGATCTTCGAGGAAATCATCCGGGTCGCGTCGGGCGGCCAGAGCAAGAGCGAGGCGGCCGACATCGGCGAGGAGGAGTTCAACCCCTGGATCATCGGCGCGATGCTGTAGACGGTGTGGCAGACGACGCCACCATCTTCCTGTCATTTCTCCGCTCCGCGTGCTCCGCTCGAAATGACATGTATGGTGTTGACGAGAGACCCTGCCGACCGACACGCCGGGACGAATCCATGCCCGATTCCACCACGACAACCACGCTCTACGACCGGTTCGAAGCGGCGCTGACGAAGGTCGGTGGCGCCTGCCAGCGCGTCGCTACCCCCGCCGACGCCGCCCGGGCCATCACAACCATCGCCGCCGACAACGGCGGGGCGCTCTGGACCGCGCCGCAGACCCGCACCGCGCTGCCAGACCTGATCGACGCCCTGGCAACCGCCGGTCTCGACGCGCGCCATCCGGCTTCGGTCACCGAGGTCCGCGACCAGCCCCTCGGGCTCACCGTCGCCCGGCAAGCGATCGCCGAAACCGGCTCGGTCCTGCTCGTCGAGCGCGACCTGATCGACCGCGCCGTCAGCCTGATGACGGAAACCTGCATCGTCGCCTGCGCATTGGACAATCTCGCCGCAACGCTCGACGATGCAGGGGAGACGCTGGCGGCCGTCGCGCGCGAGCGGGGATCCTATGCCACGCTCGTGACCGGACCCAGCCGCACCGCCGATATCGAGCGGCAGCTCACTGTCGGCGTGCAGGGGCCGGCGCGGCTGCACGTCATCTTCATCGAGCAACCGGGCTGACGCCGGCAAACGTTGCCGCCAACCCCTAGTGTCGCCCCTGTGGCGGCGTGAACGACGGCCGGCACAGGGTCGGCACCAGGGCAATGCTGCACGCCTTCCGGAGGTTCCCGTGGCCACCACTCACCAGCGCGCGACGCCGCCCGAAGTCGCCCATGACGATGCGCCGTTCCCGGCACGTTACAAGACCGCGCTGGCGAACCAACGGCTGGCGGTGAGCCTGACGACGTTCCAGCAATCGTGGCGGCGTGATCGCGCCACGGTGATGGAGGACATCGAGTTCGGACAGCTCCAGCAGGCGATGAAGGCCGCGAAAACGGAGGCGATCGACCACCTCGACCACTATCTCGATCAATTCATCGCCGAGGCCGAAGCGGCGGGCACGGTCGTCCATCTCGCCCGCGACGCCGACGAGGCGAACCGGATCATCGCGGGCATTGCCCAGGCGCGGCAGGTCGAGGTCGTCGCGAAATCGAAGTCGATGGTGAGCGAGGAAACCGAGCTCAACCATCATCTCGCGAACCTCGGCATGGAGGTGGTCGAGACCGACCTCGGCGAGTGGATCGTCCAGCTTCGTCACGAACGACCGAGCCACATGGTGATGCCGGCGATCCACCTCGCCCGGCAGCAGGTCGGTGACGTGATGTCGGAGCACCTGCAGCGCGACGTCTCCCGCGAGGACGTCTCCGAGCAGGTC
>JAEVYR010000170.1 GCA_023392645.1 Chloroflexota bacterium
GCCCTGGGCCGACCGTTTGTCGAATGCCGTCGCAAGACCGGCGCTACGGGTCGATTCCCTGGCGCCCTCGCGAAATCGGCTTGAGAGACGGCCCGCCGCTGGCGAGGATGAGGCATGACCGCCCGGACGCCGACCCCCGATCACCCAGACGGCCAGCCCGAGCCGCGCATCCGCCGGTTGCGCATTCGCGGGCTGACCAAACGCTTCGGCGACCTCAATGCGCTGGAGGGCTTCGACCTCGACCTGGAAGGAGGCGAGTTCGTGAGCCTGCTCGGCCCCTCGGGCTGCGGCAAGACCACCGCGCTCAATTGCATCGCGGGGCTGCTCGATCCCGACGGCGGCGATATCCAGGTCGATGGCGAGAGTCTCGTTGGCGTGCCGTCGGAGCGACGACGGTTCGGCATGGTGTTCCAGAACTACGCGCTCTTTCCGCACCTGTCGGTGGCAAAGAACGTCGGCTTCGGCCTCCAGATGCAGCGGGCGCCGAAGGCGCGGATCGCCGAGCGGGTCGACGCAATCCTCTCGCTCGTCCAGCTCGAGCAGTTTCGCGATCGCTTCCCGGCGCAGCTCTCGGGCGGTCAACAGCAGCGCGTCGCCATCGCGCGGGCGGTGGTCACCGAGCCGCGGATCATGCTGATGGACGAGCCGCTCAGCAACCTCGACGCGAAACTTCGTATCGAGATGCGCACGGAAATCCGCCGGCTGCACCAGGCGCTCGGGCTGACCACGATCTACGTCACGCACGACCAGGAGGAGGCGCTGTCGCTTTCGGATCGGGTCGTGCTGATGGAGCGCGGGCGCATCCGCCAGGCGGGGACGCCGCGCGAGGTCTACCTGCACCCCGAGAGCGCCTATGCCGCGAACTTCCTCGGCGCGCGCAACCTGATCCCGGCGAAGGTGGTGGGGCGGTCGGATGCGTCGATCACCGTCACCGGCGAGAGCGGCGCGGTGCTGATCGGCCGCCCGAACGACGAGCTGTCGCCCGGCGACGACGCGATCGTCGCGATTCGGCCCGAGCACATCGAGGTCGGCGAGGCGGGGTCGGCCAGCGGCCAGAACACGCTGGAAGGCACGATCGTGACCGTTGAATTCCTCGGTTACGGGGCGGAGCTGAGTATCGGCGGCGCGATCTCGCGCGATCTCATCGCGCGGACGCCGGATGCGTGGTCGACCGGGGACCGGGTCGCGTTGACGCTCCCGCCGGAGCGGCTATTCGTCTTCCCGGCCGAGCGAATGGAGGGCTGACGGATGGCTCGTGGCATGGCCGATACGGCGCCTGGCCGCCCGGTTGTCTCCGCTCGACGGCTCCGCGTCAACTGGCTGGCGGTCGCGCTGCTCGCGCCGGCGGTGCTGCTCGTGCTGGTGATGTTCATCTACCCGTTCATCTACGGGCTCCAGCTTTCGTTCGACACCAGGGAAGGCGGGGTGTTCGCGAACTACGAGAACTTCTTCCGCGATGCCCGCGAGCGCGCCACGATCTGGAACACGTTGCGGCTGGCGCTGCCGGCGACGCTGATCAACCTCGCGATCGCGATTCCGCTCGCCTACCGCATGCGGCGACGGGTGGCGGGGCATCGCTTCATCACCGGGCTGTTCGTGATCCCGATGACGCTCGGCACGGTGCTGATCGCGCAGGGCATGTTGACGTTCTTCGGACCCAAGGGCTGGTTCAACAAGACGCTGGAGCTGCTCGGCATCATCGACGACCCGATGCGGCTGATCCACAACCGCACGGCGGTGATCATCTCGCTGATGATCGCCGAATTCCCCGTGGTGTTCCTGATTCTGCTCGGGTTCGTCTCCGGCATCGACCCGAACCTGGAGCGCGCCGCGAAAATGCTCGGCGCGAACGGCTGGCAGCGGTTCTGGAAGATCACTTTTCCGCTGATGATCCCCGGTATCGCGACGGCGTTCGCGCTTTCGTTCGTCGCGACCTTCGCGGTCTTCCCCTCGGCGGTGATGGTTGGCGTGCCGGCCGGCGAGACGCGGGTGATCGCGCTGGCGGCGTGGCAGGCCGCCTACGAGCGGTTCGACTACGGCGCGGCGTCGGCGATCGCGATCATCATGGCGCTGATCGAGGTGCTGGTGCTGGCGATCGTGCTCGGCGGGCAGAGCTGGTTCTATCGCGGCCCGACCGCGGGTGGCAAGGGGTAGATGCAGATGGACACCACCGCGCCGCGATCGTCGCGCTTCGGCTTTTCCGGACTGCTGATGTACGCGTTCATCGTGTTCTTCATCACGCTGATCGGGGGCATCTTCTTCAGCGTGCTGGTCAGCTCGTTCGCGACGTCGTGGTTCGGCGGCTGGCTGCCGGAGAGCTACACCACCAAGTGGTACACCTTCGCCGTCGACGAGTTCAAGCTGTGGCGGCTGCTGCGGGTGACGCTGATCGTCGCGCTGAGCGTGGTGGGCCTGAGCCTGCTGATCGGCGTGCCGGCGGCCTACGCGCTGGCGCGCATGCAGTTTCGCGGCAAGGGGCTTGTGCTGCTGTTGCTGCTTCTGCCGATCATGGTTCCCCCGATCACCTACGGCATCCCGCTGGCGACGATGCTGTTTCGGGCCAACATCGCCGGGAACATGTGGGGCGTGATCATCGCCAACCTGGCGCCGGCGTTTCCGTTCGTGATCGTGATCATGGTGCCGTTCATCGAGCAGATCGACCCGAACCTCGAGCGGGCGGCGTCGATGCTGGGCGCCTCGCGGCTGCAGATCTTCTGGCGGGTGCTGTTGCCGCTGGCGATCCCCGGCGTGCTGGCGGCGGCGCTGTTGACGATGGTGCGGACAATGGCGATGTTCGAGCTGACGTTGCTGACGGCGGGAGCGACCAGCCAGACGCTCGTCGTCGCGCTGTACTACGCGACCTTCTCGGCCGGAATCCGTCCGGCGCAGTCGATCAACGCGATGGCGGTGGTCTACATGGTGACCGCGACCGCGCTGCTGCTGCTGGCGCTGAAGTTCATCAATCCGGTCAACATCGTCTCCCGCGTCCGTCAGTAGGCGGCTAAAAACCTGGTGAGAGGAGATTCCGCTCATGGTCACCGATCCGAAAACGGTCCTGCTGACCGGCGCGACCGGTTACATCGCCGGGCAGTTGCTGCCGGCGCTGCGGGAACGTTACGATCTCCGGCTCGTCGACGTGCGCGACACCGATCGTGACGGCAACCCGGTCGAGGGCGTGCAGGTACTGAATATCCTGGAGGCGGATCGCGCCGACGTCGAGCGGCTGTTCGACGGGGTCGACACGGTCGTGGTTTGTGGGTACATCCGCCCGCGTCCCGCCCCCGGGTACGAGGACGAGCGCCGCAACCTCGAC
>JAEVYR010000207.1 GCA_023392645.1 Chloroflexota bacterium
GCTGGAAGGCGGCCGTGGGCGCGTAGGCGGCGATGTCGCCGGTCCAGCCGAGCCGCTCGTCGCGCTGCGGGCAGTCGGTCGGGATGCCGAGGAAGTTGCCCTTCTGGCTCCAGATCGAGTTCTGCACGAGCTGGTTGACCAGCGGGTGGGAGCACGCGAAGGTGCCGGTCGGTGTCATCGCCGAGTGCACGACGATGGCCTCGATGGCGTCCGCGGTCAGCTCGCCGGGGTAGCCGCTCACCTCGGCGTAGCGGAAGCCGTGGAAGGTCAGGGTCGGCTCGAAGATGTCGTTGCCGCCGGAGAGGACGAAGGTGTCGGTGGCCTTCGCCCCGCGCAGCGTCCGGGTACCCAGCTCGTCGTGCTCCAGCACCTCGGCGTGGCGAACCGTGATCTCGGTGCCGGCGGGGCCGCTTGCGCGGAGGCGAACCCAGCCGGCGATGTTCTGGCCGAAATCGACCAGCGTCCGCCCGGCTGGCGAGGTCCAGATCCGCTCGGGCTGCAGCACCTCGTGGCGAGTGATCGGCGGGCGGACCTGCGGCACGAGGGTCGAGCGGTCGAAGGCGATCTCGCGCATGTGCAGCGGCGCGAGCCGGCCGCGCAGACGGGCGTCGATGCGCTCGCCGTCGTAGAGGGTATTTTCGACGACGTCCGAGCGCCGCGCGGTCCAGCCCGGCCCGGTGGCGATCGTCTGGGTCGAGCCGTCCCGCCACGTCAATTCCAGCTCGCCGACGAAGCCGATCTCGTCGCCGTAGCTGACACGCGCGTCGTGGAAGCCGAGGTCGCCCCGCCACCAGCCGTTGCCGAGCAACACCTCGAGCTCAGCGCCGTCGTCGACGATGGCGGTGACGTCCGTCTCCTGCACCTCCAGCCGCCACTCGAACGACGACCAGCCGGGCGAGAGCACCGCCTCGCTGACGGGGTGCCCGCCGATGCGCGCCTCGTACGCGCCGTGGGCGGTGGCGCGCAGGGTCGCCGACGAGAGCTCGGCGCGGGGATGGTCGAGGGCGATGGTGGTCGCGAGCAGGATGGCGGCGCCGCGGTCGGCATCGGCGGTGATCATCCGCGCCTGGTCGAGCATCGTGGGGCATCCTTTCCGAGGTGGCGGGGGCGTGACGTTGACGACATCGTCGCAGACAGCGGACCTGCCCACAACGTCAATCGCGCGGGGTGAGACGGCGTTCGGGGTGTCGCTCCAGCCAGGCGATGAAGGGCCGATCGTAGTGCTCCCGCAGCACGGCGGTGATGATCGCGCCGCTCACGACGAAGGTGCTGACCAGGTCGAGCATCCAGAGCAGCACGATCACGCTGCCGACCGCGCCGAAGGCGCTGCCGGGGTCGATCAGCCCGACGATGAGGTCGAACCCGGTGAACGCCACCAGCGCCGCCACGCTGGCGAGCACCGCACCCGGCATCGACCAGCGCGGCGACACCGGCACGTCGGGCGCCAGCAGGTAGAGCAGCGTCACGGCCGCCAGCAACAGCGCGCCGGGCAGCAGCCAGCTCGACGTCAGCACGGCGATCAGATCCGACCCCTCGCCGCGGCGGTTGGCGATCCAGGAGTCGACGTGCTCGCCGATCACGACGAGGAAGAAGGCGACGATCACCAGCGCGCCGCCGGCGAGGGTGAGCGCGATGGAGAGGAGCTGGCGCTGGAGCCACGGGCGCGTATCGGTGACGTCGTAGGCGCGGTTGCAGGCGTAGGACAACGCGCTGGTGCCGCCGGAGCCGCCCCACAGCGCCAGGGCGAAGGCGACGATCGCGCCGATCGCGGCGGTGCCGCCGTCCTGCTCGGCGACGGCGTGCGTCACCAGCGATTGCAGCAGCGGTTGCAGCTCGACGGGCGCGCGGGCATCGATCTCGCGCGTCAGGAGCGGCGAGAGGCCGGAATCGGTGTAGCGATCGATCACGGCGGCGAGCGACACCAGCAGCGCGATCATCGCCGGCAGGGCGTAGAGCAGGCTGTAGGCCGCCTGGCGCGAGAGCATGCCGACCGGGTGGCGCTGGAAGCCGGCGATCATCGCGGCGGCGAGCGACCAGGGCCGCGGGCGCTCCCGCTCGATCGCTGGTTGTCGCTCCACCACACCGCCCCCACGTTCGTCCGGTCTTTCGCAGAAGTATAGGAGGGTCATGGATGGAGCTGCTGGCGGCAGACCATCGCGCTGGGATCATGCCCGGGTCATGGGGATGATCTCTAGCCTGCGACGGTCAGCGTCACCTCCGTGCCCGTCATGCTGCGCAGCAAGGCGTCGATTTCGTCGATCTCGAGACCGCCGGCCGCCTTACCCGCAGAAATGGCGGCAGCCCGGATCGTTGCATCCGGGTGAGGTTCGACGGCGTCGACGATGTACCCATGGTCCCGGAACCAGTCCTCCAGCCGTTCGGTTGTTGACTGATAAAACCCGGAGACTTGTCGATTTCTCAATGCGACGATCAGTGCCCGCCCGTCCCAGCCATGCGACGCCGCGCAGTCCACCACTTCGTGCCAAAATCGCTCGGTGATGAGGTCCGAATCGTGCAGGCATGCCGTCGTCAATGGTCGCGGGCGTCCATAACGCCATTCCCGGCACGCCAGCTCGATCACCCGGGCGCGAGCATGGGCGCTGTCGTGGAGCGTGTCCGTGTCGATACCCACCAGGTGGTTGGCCTGCGACAAGGCGCGGTATTGCCCCCACGTCCGGACCCCGCGCGCATGAAGCTGCGCGAGTGCTTCGGGCTTGGTGATGAAATACCAGATATGATAGCCGTCGATCGTGTCGGCCCAAAGATCGATCGGCGGGACCGAGAGGAGCTTGTGGAGCTCCTCGTGAGTGGCCGAGGCGTCGATGGGGTCGCGCGCGAAGATCTCCTCGTCCCACTCATAAGCAGGGGGCGCCGTCGCCTGAGTGGAAAAGCGAACGGCTTCGAGGTCGATCACGCACGACGGAGCCGCGGGATCCTGCGTGTTTATCCGGGCCAGCCACTTGCCGATCTCGTCCTGCTGGGCCGTGAAGTAGAGCACCTGCCGACCCTGACGCGCGATCTCGATTGCTGCGTCAATGATCGCGATGGCGCGCTCGTCGTCGGTGTTGCCAAGCACCTCGTCGAGGATGACCGGCAATTGTGTTCCCTGCTCCGAGACGTCGATGAACGCCAGGCGCACGGCCAGCAGGAGATGGATCCGGGTCCCGCTGGAAAGTTGATCGAGTTCACGGGAACGCCCGGTCGTCGTATCGATCGCCAGGACGTCCGGGTCTTGGCCCCTCCCGGCACGCAACGTGTAGCTCCCGCTCGTGAACCTGGTGAAGTAGCGGTCCGCGATCTGGAGGACGACGGGTCGGTTCATGTGTTGATTTTGGTTCTCGATGAACGTGAAGAGACGTCTGGCGGAAACATCCTCGTACTGGCGCTGGCGGCAGTCCGTCAACGCATCCCGAGCCCGCGCCTCGCTGGCGATCGCATCCTCCAGCCTGGTTTCACGGCGTGCCTGTTGCGCCTTCATTTCGATCTCGAAGATCCGGGTCTGGAGCTCGTCGCGCCGCGAAGCCACCATCTCGGTGTCGTTCAGGGCTCGCTCGATCGCTTCGCGTGACAGGTCGGCCAGGCCGGGGGCATCTTGCAGTCCCGCGCGACGCGTTCGGACGATGACCTCGGCGGCCTCGAGGGCCCGCGTTGCCTCCGTGTAGTCTTCGACGGCATCGCAAAGCCGCTTCAGGCCCACATCGTCGTTCGTTTCGAGGCCGAGCGATTCGTAGATCCTGGAAAGTTCCAACTCCTGGCGTGAGACCTCTGGCTGGAGCTCGTCGACTATCCGGTGGCGAGATTCGGCGATTGACGCCGTCAGCCGCTCCGCCGCCGACGCTCGTGACGCAAGCTCTTCGATCGCCGCCGCTGCCTGGCTGACATCGGTCACCGCGTCGCCGCCAACCGACTGGATGTCAGCGCTGATCTCGGCCAGCGTCTTTTCGAGCAGCGTCCTGGCCGACGAGGCGTTTGCCGTCGCATCCGCAAGCTCCTCAGCCGCCCGGCGCCAGCTTTCGAGCGATTCCACGGTGAGGCGCAGCGACGCCGGGTCCAGGTTCGCGGCGACGGCCCCGTAGATGTTTTGGAGTTCCTGGTGCGTGTGCTTGAAGGCATCGAGGCGGGCTTGCGTTTCCTGCCGGCTGCTCGCGAAACTGTCCCAGCGATGGAACTTCTCGGCCTCCAGGGTGGCGTTGCTCACCTCGCGCTGCAGCTCGGCCAGGCGGTTCTGGACCTCGCTCTCAGACCAGGCTTCGGGAGAGGCCAGCCCGAGGCGGGCGAATTCCTCCCGCAGGTGGTGCGCCTGATTATCCGAACCGCTGGGCCGCCCGAGTGCCAGTACGACCAGTGGGGCCGCGAGCAGGGCGAGCAGAAGCAGCCACGGCGAGGCCGCGATGGCGAGGCCGATCGCTTCCAGAACGATAACGCCGGCGCCGCCGAGCATGAGCCAGCGATGATAGCCCACCTGTTCGACGTTTTGTGCACGAATCGTCCCCATATACTGCTGAAGGATCGCCACTCCATTTCGGAGCGGCTCGCTGTCGGTTGGCCGCTCAATCGCTCCGAGCCAGTCCCAAATCCGCTTTTGGAGCTCGATGGTGTTCTCGAGATCGCGCATCTCGGACACCTGCGACGAGAGGGCATGGAGCCCCTCGGTTTCGAAGGTGGCCAGCTGTTCATCGGTGATATCGGACGCAATTCGGCGGCGAGCCAGATTGAGGCGCGCGGAAGCCGATTCGCGCTGGCGCTCTGCTTGCTCGATTCGCGATGCCACACGCTGGGCGAGTTCCAGGCGGTCTCGCAGCGTCACGACCAGGGTGTGAGGCACAGCTGTGCCGGCAAACCCCGTGGCGGCCAGCTCATTGGTCTGGAGCTCGAGGGCGCTGCTGGCACGTTCCTGCCTGGTTTGCGCCGCGGCAAGTTGAAACCGCAATTGCTTCGCCGCCTCGTACTCGTCGCCAGTCATGCGCCGAACCGCCTCGGGGAAGGCCTCCAGGGCGATCCTTCGCT
>JAEVYR010000242.1 GCA_023392645.1 Chloroflexota bacterium
GGCTACCAGGAGATCGAGGTCGGCACCATCGGCTCCACCAACCGGATGATGAGCCAGCCGCAGGAGGATGGCGGCACGCTGGTCGCGCTCTATGTGCAGCAGGGAGCCATTCTCTATCGAGTAGGCGGTTACTCGCCCGCCGGCGACCCGACTGACGATGTTGTCCACGTTGCTAAGGTCTTGCTGGGGAGTTGATCCAACAGTTCGGCGCCTCCCTGGCTTGAATACGTGCGGCGCTACATTTCGGAAATCGGCGCGCGGATGACCACATGTGCGGACGCCGTCTAGGGACGATGTCCTGAAACTGGTGCGCCTCGCGCCAACCACGCCGGCGCCCACCACGTCCGGACGCCGAGCAACATGGTCACGGCCGGAATGAGGATCAGCCGGATCGCGAACGCATCGATCATCACCGCCACCGCCAACCCGAGCCCGAGCTGTTGCAGCAGCACCAGCCGACCCGTCGCGAACGAGGCGAAGACGACCATCATGACGAGCGCTCCCGCGGCGATGACGCGGCCGGTCGATGCGACGCCGGTGATCACGGCGTCCCGCACATCGCTGGTCTCTCGGAATCGTTCGGTGACGCAGCTGAGCAGGAAGATATGGTAGTCCATGCTCAGCCCGAACAGGATCGCGAAGAGCGACACCGGTACCCAGATTTCGATCGGGCTGCCGCTCGGAATTCCGAGTAGCGCTGCTCCATGCCCCTCCTGCACGACGAGAACCAGCACACCGAGCGTTCCCGCCACCGACAGCAGCGACGCCAGGATCGCCACCAGCGGCAGCACGACGGATCGGAACACGACCGCGAGCACGAAAAAACTCGCGGTCAGCACCAGCAGCGCGATACGCGGCTCCCACAGCGCGAACAAGTGAACGACGGAGCGGCCCTGCGCCAGCGGTCCGGTGACGAATATCGACGCCGTGTCTACCTGAAATGCGGCCGGCACGAGGTCGTTTCGGAGGCGATCGAGCGCCTCTCCCGCCTCGGCGGAGCTGGACGGGCGCACGACCAGCGCGCGGATGACGGTCAACGAGCCATCGTCGCTGGTTTGCATGGTGACAATCGGCGCGAAATCGTTGTCGTGGCCGATCTCCGCGATCAGCCGGTCGACGCCGTCGCCGACCGCGCTTGGCTTGTCCACGACGATTTCCACGACCGATCGCAAGGTGATATTTGCCTGGCGTTGCCAATAGGCCGGTGATGTCGAGACCGTCGCGGAGGTGTCACCGCCGCCGCTGAGTGGTGAAAGCTGCGTCTGGAGCCGCGTCGCCTGGCCCGCGAGCACCACCAGCGCAGCCAGCACGATGGCCGCGATGGCCGCGGGATGATCGGTAACCACCGTCGCCCATCTCCGCCACGGCGTCCAGCGCGATGACCGGCTCCCGGCAGCGTGCCCCACGTTTGGGGGGCCCAGGATGGAGAGTACTGCTGGCAGGAACGTGAGAATCGCACCAATGCCGAGCGCCACGGCGAGCATCGCGCCCAGCGCCAGCTCGCGCACCACGCTGATGGGCATCGGCGCCATCGCCGCGAGCGCGAGCATCACCGTCAGTCCGGAGATGGCGACGGTTCGCCCCGCGGTCGCCTGTGCGGCGACGATTGCCCGGCGCGCCGGGGCGCCGTCCCGCGTTTCATCACGCTCGCGCTGAAGCACGAGCAATGTGTAATCGATGCTCGTCGCGAGACCGAGCATCGCGATCATGTTGATGGTGTAGACGGATATGGACCACCGGATCGCCAGGAGCGAGACAATGCCCGCCGCGACGGCGAATGCGCCGGCGCCGACGATGAGCGGCGCCAGGGCGCGCGGGGACGGTCCGACGAACAGTACGAGGATGAGAAGTGTCAGTGGCAGGGCGATGATCTCGGCCCGAACCAGGTCCTCCTGCAGCACGGTGCGGAGCGGGGCCGCCCCGGCTTCGTGCATTCGCGATTCATCGTCTCCGGTCGCGAGGCCGACGGGCAACAGTTGCCGCACGATGTCCGCCGGTTCGCCTTCCCCGAGGTCGTCGGGCATGCCGATGCGCAACGTCGGCGCGGCTGCGTCCGGTTCCCGCTCGTTTGCGACACCCCACTTGTTTTCGTAGCACCAGGCGATGTCGCTGGCGTCGGCGTTCGTGCCGCCAACGGTCAGGAGCGCGAGCGGCACGGGCCCGTCCGGCCCGGTGGCGCAGAGCACCTGCGTCGACGCGTGATCCGGGTTTGCCAAATGACGGTCAATCTCGTCGCCGCCGCGACGCGATTCGCCGTCATCGAGAATCGTCACTGCGGATGTGAGCTTGTGACCGGACGTTGCCAGGCCAAGCAGCCCGCCAGCGATCGCGATGAGCCAAACCGCGATGACGAGACGTGGGTGGGCGGCTGACCATGCGCCGATGTTTCCGATCAGCCGCTGTCGTTCCAACCTGGCGTGTCCCGTGACTGGTGCCGATACGGCTAGCTTGCGCTCGATCCCTCGATCAGCTTCACGTCGTCGATCAGCCACTGGTTAATGCTGAAGACAAAGGTGACGAGGTAGCTGTGCTGAGCGCTCGGATCCGACACGACGGGCTGGAGGATCGCTTTGATCGTTCGCTCGTTGTTGTCGCCATACCAGGCGGAAAGAATCGGGATCGCCCGAACCCCTTCGTTCTCCGCCGTGTCCGTCGCGAGCATCGGCAATTGGCCGATCACCGCATCCATGTCCGGCGCGTTCATCGCCTCGGCCACGAGGCGGGTCTGGAAGTCCCTGGTGAGGAGCGTCAGGACACTCATCACCTCGAGCGAATTTGCGCAGCCGACAAGGTTCGTCGTCGTGAAAAGGATCCCATCCATATCCTCGGTGCTGATCGCTTTGCCTTGGGTGATGTCCTGCATCGAGATGGACCCGATGCCCGGCAGGTAATAACTGGCCTCGTCCACATCGTTGAGCATCGCGAGAACATCGAGCACGCCCACGGGCCGTACCGCGCACTGGGTGGGCACGTCGGCGGGCGGCGTTTGCGCGGCTGCCGGGATTAGCGCGGCCGCGAACGCGAACATGGTCAGGATACCGGCGAAACGAAATCGAGCCACGGTCATACCTCCCCGTCGGGATATCGATACGATATCGTTGATTGCCCCAGGAAAAGGGTATGGCGCTCTCGTGACGTTGTCAATTGATTGTGACGTGCATCGTCCCGACCCGGACGGACGGCAGGGGGATCCATCGGCTCGGCGCGTCCGGTGTCCTGCGAGCGGGCGGCGCCCTCCTCACCGTCCCAGCCCCGTCGATGCCTTGCGCGCGGTTTCGGTCTCGGGCATCCTACTGGAGAGATACGACGCGTACCACGCGGTTGCCTGTCGATCGCGAGACCCGGGGAGTGAGATGACAGCGAGCAGCAAGCCAGTTGGGGTCGGGATTATCGGCGCCGGCGTGATTTCCGAGATTTACCTCAAGAACTGCACGGAGGTGTTCGACAACCTCGATCCGATCGGCATCGCGGATCTCGTTCCCGAGCGAGCCCGAGCGCGCGCCGACCAGTTCAGCGTCGCGGCGATGACGGTCGACGAGCTGCTCGCGCACCCCGACATCGAGATCGTCATCGATCTCACCATCCCGGCGGCGCATGGCGACGTCGCCCGGCAAATCATCGAGGCTGGGAAGTCGGCCTACAACGAGAAGCCGCTGGCGGTCAACCGCGAGGAGGCGAAGGCGCTCGTCGCGCTTGCGAGCGACAAGGGGCTCCTCGTCGGTGGCGCGCCCGATACCTTCCTCGGCGGCGGGTTGCAAACGGCACGAAATGCGCTCGATGCCGGCCTGATCGGCGAGCCGGTTGCTGCGGCGGCTCACTTCCTCGGGCGTGGCATGGAGATGTGGCACCCAGATCCATACTTCTTTTTCCAGCCGGGCGCGGGGCCGCTGTTCGACGTCGGGCCGTACTACCTCACGGCGCTCGCGAGCATGCTCGGCCCGGTCAAGGCCGTCACCGGATTCGCACGGGCGAGTTTCCCCGAGCGCACGGTGACGGCGAAGGGGCCGAAGACCGGCGACGTGATCCCGGTCAACACGCCGACCCACTTCGCGACCAGCCTCCAGTTCGAGAACGGCGTGATTGGCTCGCTCCAGGCGTCGTTCGACGTCTGGGAGACAAAGGATCGCCAGACGATTTTGACCATCTACGGTTCGGAGGGGACGCTCCACCTGCCCGACCCGAACACCTTCGGCGGACCGGTAACACTGGTGAAGGCCGACTCCCGCGAGACCGAGGAGCTGCCGCTGACACATGGCTACACCGACAACAGCCGCGGCATCGGCGTCTCGGACATGGCCCGCGCGCTGCGGGGCGACGGCGCGCCGGTGCGCGCCAGCGGCGAGATGGCGGCGCACGTTGTCGATATCATGGTTTCGTCGCTCGAAGCGGCGGATTCCGGCCAGGTGGTCGAGCTGTCGACGACCATGACCCGCCCGGCG
>JAEVYR010000250.1 GCA_023392645.1 Chloroflexota bacterium
CTCGACGACCGAGCGGAAGGCGATCACGCCCACCGCCGCGACGCCGACGAAGAGGCCGAGGGCCATGAAGCCCTGGATCAGGTAGAGGAAGCCGGACTCCTGCCGCTGCGCGTCCTCCAGCTCGCCCCGGATGTCGACGCCCTGGACGCCGCTGTGCATCATCGCCGCCTCGACGTCCTTCGCCACCGTGCCGGCGGTTTCCGGGTTGCTCAGGGCGATGTAGTACGAGGTGCCGGCGAGCGTCGGGTAGGTCGCGGCGACCGTCTCCTGTGAGGTGTAGAGCCCCATCAGGCTGCCGATCTTGCTGTCGATCACGCCGATGATCGTCACGGTCGTGGCGCCGCCGTCCGGCTTCGCCAGCTCGACCTGAACTGGCTGGAAGACCGTGTCCTCGCTGGTGATGCCCGTGAGGATCAGCGGCTCGCCCATGCCGCCGCCGGTGATGGTCGCGCCGCCGCCGTCGAGCGCCATGGAGTCGATCACGGCGAGGGTCGGATCGGCCTTGAGCGCGGCGACGATGTCGGCGTCGGACTCGTAGCCCTCGGCGCGCTGCGGGAAGGTCAGCTCGCTGTGGTCGATGAAGGCGGCGTCCATGCCGTAGACGCCCTCCTGCTTCCACGTGTCGGTGCCGGCGAGGCGGACCTGGGCGCCAAACGGGGCCGGGCTGGTGACCGAGCCGGTGGCGGCGAATGCGCTCGTGTCGACGCCCTTGCCGGCGAGCGCGCCCTCGAAGTCGGCGATCGGGTTGGAGCCGAGGCTGTCGGCGCGAACGTCCCAGCCGGCGTTGGCCTCGTCGCCGAGGAAGAGGTTGACGTAGTTCGTGTTCATCGTCGCGATCATCACCAGCGAGAAGACGATCAGGCTGAACATCGCGATGGTCATGCCGGTGCGGCCGCGGGAGGCGCCCGGGTAGGCGACGGCCGTGCGGATGGCGGGCAGCTTCGAGCGGAAGAGGCCACCGATGCGGCTGACACCGGCGAGCAGGAGGTCGGTGTTCTGGACGATCACGATCGTCGCGCCGATCACCATGAAGATGCCCGAGAGGAAGAACATCTCCATGTCGCCGTCCATCTCACCCCAGATCGACTCGGCGACGTTTTGCGGCAGCAGCCACAGCACCAGGGTGAAGAGGCCGACGGCGGTGTAGACCGGGCGGCTCGGCGCGCCGAAGAAGCGCGCGATGCGGGCGACGCCGAAGGGCAGGATGCTCATGCCGGCGTAGAACGGGAAGGCGGTGTCGGTGCCGAGACCCTGGAGGGTCAGCAGCGCGCCGGCGATCAGGAAGAGCGCGCCCCAGACCAGGCCGCTCTTCTTCCGGCGCGGGGTGGTGGCGTCGGGGATGTCGCGGACGGCGGCAACGACGTTGAGGCGGCTGATTTTCCACGACGAGCCGGCGACGGCGAGGAAGGTGATCAGCATGCCGAGGCTGTAGGCGACGATCAGGCTGCGCGGGGTGACGCTGGGCTCGATCGGCAGCATCTCGCCGAGGAGCGCCTTCATGCCGATCGCGATGCCCCAGGTGGCGGCCACCCCGAGCGCGGCGCCGACGAAGCCGGAGAGGATCGCGTAGCCCGAGCCCTCGGCGATGAACTGCTGGATGAGCTGGCGCCGGTGGGTGCCGACCGCGCGGGCCATGCCCATCTCCGGGCGGCGCTCCGCGGCGAGCATCGTGAAGATCAACACGATCAGCAGCACGCCGGCCGCGACCGAGAAGAGGCCGAGCACGAGGAAGAGGCCGGTGAAGACGGTGGCGAGATCCTCGGCCATGTCGACGGCGCCCTGCTTGATCGGATCGACGCCGAGGGCGGTGCCGGGGAGCGCCTGGTGGAGCTTGTTCACGACCGCGTCGGTGCCGGCGAGGCTGTCGCGGACGCCGCCCGCGTTCGAGATGGCGATGCCGGTGAGCGTGTCGGGCTGGTTGGTGAGCGCCTGCACGCGGTCGAGCGGCATGACCATGCTCATCGCCGAGTCGCGCCAGCCGATCAGGGTGCCGTTGTCGGCGACGGCGGCGACGGTGTAGCTGTGCGGGGCGTTGTCGAGGTAGATCGTGATCTCGTCGCCGGCGGCGGCGTCGATCTGCCCGGCAGTCTTCTCGCTGATGACGATCTGGTCGGCCGGGAGGGCGGCGAGGTCGATGGTCGCGCCGTCGGTGGCCGTGACGCCGCCGAAGTCGCCGGCGCGGGCGGGGTCGATACCGGTGAGGGTGACGCTCGGCTCGATCTGGCCGGCGGCCTCGTGGATCACGGGCACGGTGACGTCGAGGAAGGGCATCACGCCGTCGACATCGTCGGTGCCGGCGAAGGTCTCGTCGACCAGCGCGAGCGAGTCGGCCGGGATGGTGCGGTTCATCGAGGCGGAGACGTTGGCTTCGACATCGGCGCTGGCCATGACGAGCTCGGCGACGTGACCGAGCTGGCGGTAGACCTCGGCGGAGGTCGAGTGGTCGAGCGTGTCGCCGACGCCGAGGGCGGCGGACATGATCAACGTCGAGAGCATCAGGCCGACGACGATGAGGGTGGACTGGGCGCGGCGGCGCGGGATGTTGCGGACGCCGAGCTTGAAGAGCACCGGGCGGCGCCAGGCGATCCAGGCGACGGTGAGGAGGGCGAGGGAGAGGCCGACGAGCAGCGCGATCATGATGCTCGACATCGGCATTCCGAAGACTTCGCGCATGGCGGTGGTTCCTTTCGTGGCGCCGGTCCTGTGCCGGCCGTTGGTCGGGCCGCCACAGGGGCGGCACTACGCGTGCCGGTTACGCCAGCAGGGCGATCCCGGCGGCGAGGGCGGCGAATCCGGTGGCGAGCAGCGCCAGCTCGCTGGCGAGCGCGGACGTCTTGAAGGTGCGAATGATGACGAGGTTGATGGCGCTGTGGACGATGGCGGTGACGATCGCGGCGGGCAGGCTCCAGGCGACGATCAGGGTGAAGCCGATGTGCAGCGCGCTGGCGCCGATTCGCTCCAGCACGCCGAGCGCGGGGCCGGTCGCACGGAGCATCCCC
>JAEVYR010000262.1 GCA_023392645.1 Chloroflexota bacterium
AGCGCGACCTCCGGCGCCAGATCGAGCAACCCCGCCAGCGCCTTGCGCGTGCGCGCCATCGTCCGTGCCTCGAGCCATGCGCCGAAAATGAAGAGGAAGGTGACCGCGGCCGCCTCCCAGACCTCGCCGATCGCGATCGCGCCGACCGCCGCGATGGTGACGAGTTGCTCGATCGTCACCTGGCGCCGACGCGCCGAGGCAACCGCCCGGAGCGCGATGTCGGAACCGGCGACGATCGCCGCGATCAGCAGGAGCGGGTATCGGAGCCCCGAGAGGGCTCCGATGTACCCGGCCGAGTATCCGAGCGCCAGCAAGGCGCCGCTGACGAGCGCCAGCCACTTCCGGCGCGACGTCGGGTCGCGCCACAGGTCTCGGATGGTGTCCACTAGAATGCGCTCGCTTTCGCCGTGTAGCCGGCCTTGCCGACCGCCGCGATCAAGGCGTCTGTCGAGGCCTGGTCGGGATCATGCACGATGACGATCCGGCCGGTGTTGAAACGGACATCGACGTTTTCGACGCCAGTGACCTGCTTGACCGCCTTCTCGATCTTCGAGATGCAGCTCGGGCAGCTCAGCTCTTGGCTTCGCAATGTCGTGGTCTTGCTCATATCGGTCTGTCCTTTCTGGAAATGTGATACCGAAACATCCTTCCTGCTGAGTCCATCCTGACGGCGGAGCGACGAAGGTACCTTGATCTGGATCAAGTTGCGGCTCGAAACGCAAAAACCGCCTCGCGGGTGGACTCGCGAGGCGGTTTTCGACGGTGGCTCATCGTGTTCGAGCGGTCACGTCTCGATCTCGCCGGCGGCGATGCGCTCCAGCGACTCCCGTTCGACGATCGACACCCAGCGGCGGCCGCTGTCGACGATTCCTCGCCCCTTGAGGTCGCTCATCACGCGGCTCACGGTTTCGACCGTGGCGCCGGTCATGTCGGCGAGATCCTGCCGGGAGAGCGGCATGTCAATCAGCATGTCCCCTTCCCGCTCCCTGCCGACGCGATCGGCCAGTTTGAGCAGCGTCTGGGCGACCCGACGCGGCACGGGGTGCGCGCTGAGTCCCTCGATCGTGCTGTGTGCCTCGCGCAGCCGCTCGGCGACGAACCCCAGCGTCGCCAAAGCGGCGGCCGGGTACCGCGTAAGCAGCCCCTGGAAGGCTTCCGGCGTCGCCTGGAGGATGCAGCTCCCGGTCAGGGCGGTGGCATCGTCGCTGTAGGTCACGTCACCCAGCACCTGCAGGCTGCCGAACACCGCGCCGGGCGAGGCGAAGTCGAGCAGGACGTCCTGGCCGTCGATCGTCGGCCGGACGATACGCACCATCCCGGCGGCGACGATCAGCAGCCGGGTCGCGTCGTCACCGGCATGGTAGATCGGCTCACCGGCGGCGTAGTGATGCTGACGAAACACGTCCGCGACATTGGGAATCTCCTCGGCGGGGAGATCGCGAAAGAACGGGGTCTCGTGGAGGATACGGCGCACATCGGCCGGCGAGCAGTGCGCCTCCGAAATGGTCACCGGCGTGACGGGCGTGGCCCGCGCAGTTCGAGATTGCATGATCCGGTCCTGATAGGCGCATCGCGGCGAGATCGCCCGTCACCGCCTCGTGCCGGGCACGACATCAAGTGTACGAGGCCGGACGGTCGGCACGGTGCACCTGGCGCACCCCCTGTGATTCCAGATCGCGAACGTGCCGCCGGCGAGATCGCGACCGCCGTGTCGACGTGTCCCCGGACGTCGTCTTCGCCCGCACGAAAGATCGCGCGGCCGGCCACTCACCGGCGAGGCTGCCGTGGCGGCGGACCCAACCGAGGAGGGGCTGAAAGCGGCGCTCGATGCGCTCCGGACCAGCCTTGAGGGTATCGGCGGCAAGGAGCGACCGGCAAGGTCCCGACTCGTGCCGGTGGCCTCAACCGATTGTGGCGCTACGGACAGGGGGCGGGCCCGGTTGCCGAAACGGTTTCGAGTAGCGGCTGCCATTCGGCGGTGCGATAGAAGGCGCGAATCTGCGCGACATACGGCGCGATGTCGTGGCCATTGGCCTGCAGCCAGCCGTCATCGTAGTAGGTGGTGAGGTAGCGATCGCCGGGATCACAGGCCAGCGTCACGATCGAGCCCTGCTGGCCTGCCGCGACCATCTCGGCCGCGAGCTGGAACACGCCGTAGAGGTTGGTGCCGGTCGAGCCGCCGTACTTGCGTCCGGTCACCTCGGCGAGGAAGTGCATCGCCGCGTACGAGGCGGTGTTGTCGACCTGGATCATCCGGTCGATGACCTCGGAGATGAACGATGGCTCGACGCGCGGCCGGCCGATTCCCTCGATGCCGGAGGCGGCCCCGTCTTCCAGCCGCGCGTCCTCGCCCGTCCGGTAGTGATCGTAAAAGACCGAGGTCGGCGGGTCGACCACGCACAGCTCGGTGTCGAAGCCGCGGTAGCGGATATAGCGGCCGATCGTGGCCGACGTGCCGCCGGTGCCCGCCCCGACCACGATCCAGCGCGGCTCGGGATACGTCTCGTGCGCCATCTGCTCGTAGATCGATTCGGCGATGTTGTTGTAGCCACGCCAGTCGGTCGCCTGGGCCGCGTTGGTGAACTGGTCGAGGTTGTGCCCGGTGCACCCCTCGGTTAGCCGCTCGGCCTCGCCGTAGACATCCGCGGGGTTGTCGACGAAGTGACACGTTCCGCCGTAGAACTCAATCTGTCGGACCTTCTCGGCCGATGTCCCGGCGGGCATGACCGCGATGAACGGCAGGCCGAGCAGCCGGGCGAAATAGGCTTCGGACACCGCGGTGCTGCCCGACGACGCCTCGACCAGGGTGGTGTCCTCATGGATCTTGCCGTCGCACAGACCGTGAAGGATCAGGGAGCGCGCCAGCCGGTGCTTGAGGCTCCCGGTGAGATGGGTCGACTCGTCCTTGAGGTAGATCGTCACGCCCGGCGCGCCGGGAATCGGCAACGGCACGAGATGCGTATCGGCGGAGCGACGAAAGTCGCGGTCAATGGCACGAACGGCGTCGGTCACCCACTGTCGGCTCATGGTAAGTATTCCCTCAGGTGTCGGGGCATTGCGACCCTCGAGTCCCAGCATCCAGGCTAGGCCAGTTGCTCTTCGGAGCGCTGGTAGAAGCGCAGGTAGACGAACGAAATGAGCGCGATGGCAACGGCCATCACCACCGCGAGCGCCGAGGCGAGCCCGAGGTCCTGCTGGCCGAAGGCGAGCTCACGAATCTTGATCGGCAGCGTCGGCGTCGCGTTCAGTGGCCCGCCGAACGCGAGCAGGTAGATCACGTCGAAATCGTTGATCGTCCAGATCGTCCGAAGCAGCAGGGCGATCAGGAACACCGGTCGCAGCCATGGGAAGGTGATGTCGCGGAACGATTGCCACGGCGAGGCGCCGTCGATCTTCGCTGCCTCGTACAGGTCGGTCGGCACGCTTTGCAGTCGCGCCAACAGGACGATCGTGATGAAAGGCGTGTACTTCCAGCAGTTCACCGCGATCACGGTCCACATGACGATATCGGGGTCGGCCAGGAACAGCGGCGGGTTCCCCAGCCACGGCAGCTTCTGCATCAGGTAGCTGGCGATCCCGGTGATGTCGTTGAACGTGTAGCGAAACACCATCGCCACTGACACCGCCGGCACCATGTAGGGGAAGAGACTCAGGCCCCTCGCCAGGCCACGCCCGCGCAGTCGCTGGTTGAGCACCAGCGCTATGAGCAACCCCAGGCCCGCCTGGATGATGATGTTGGCGATCGTCCACCACACGGAGCGGTAGAAGGCATCGCGCATCGACGGATCCTGGAACACGGTCCGGTAGTTGTCCCAGCCGACCGCCTGCTTGACGCCGCCGCCAAGCGGAATTCGATAAAAGCTGTCGTTGCCGGCCTGCACGAACGGGTAGACGGAAAAGACCAGCAGCAACACCGCCGCCGGAACCACCAGCAGGAGGGCAAGGGTGCGATCGCTGATGCCGCCCTGGACGGGGGCTTCGCTGACGCGGGCGGGTCGCCGCGTGAGGCTGGTGTCGGTCATCCCTTCAGCGCTCCTTCGCCCATGCCGGACACGAGGCGCTTCTGCGCGATGATGAACAGGAACAGCACCGGCACAACCACCACGACCGATCCGGCCATCAGCATCGCCCACGAGTAGACGCCCGTCTGGTTGAGCAGCAGCGTCAAACCGGGGCTCAGCGTGACGCGACTCGGTGAGGTCATCAATGTCGACGCGAACAGGTACTCACTCCAGCTCGCGTTGAATGTGAAGACCGCGGTCGAGATGATACCTGGCCAGGTTTGCGGGACCACGACATGACGGAACGCCATGAATCGCGTCGCGCCGTCGACCATCGCCGCCTGTTCGAGGTCGATCGCGATGCCATTGATGTATGACCGCAGGATCCACAACCCGAACGGCAACTGCGAGGCGGTGTAGATCAGCGTCAGCGCGCCGAGATTGTTCGCCAGCCCGAGGTTGCTGACGATCCGGGCGATCGGCACGAGCAGCAGAATTGGCGGGATCATGTAGGCGAAAAGCGAAATCTCGCCCAGGCCGCGCAGCAACCGGAAGTTGAACCGGCTCAACGCGTAGGCCGCGCACAGCGCGATCGCGATCACGGCAACCGTGGAGATCGACGCGACAATCATGCTGTTGCGCAGGTACGTCCCGAACGCGGATACCGTGAAGAGGTTGCGGTAGGCCTCGAACGTCCACGTCTCCGGCAGGATCGTGGGCGGGTATGACATCGACTCGCTGTCCGGCTTCATCGACGAGATGAACATCCAGAACAGCGGCAGCGACATGAGCAGCACGAGGACGATCATCAACGCGTACTGACCGGCGATGCCAAGCGCCCGACTCACGCCGGCCCAGCGATTTTCGTGCGCGTATTCGACCGGACCGATCGCGGTGCGCGGTGTCGCGGTTGCGGTGTCGTTTCGCGCCATCGTAAGCGTGCTCGTTTCTGGATGAAAGGCGCCATGTAGCCGCGGGGGCGATCACCGGAGAGGTGGTCGTCCCCGCGGCCGAGGATACTTCGCGCCTGAGAGAGGAGGAGACGGCCGCCGCCCCTTCCACCGGGGGCGCTAGCTCGCCGGCGTGGCCGTGACGCTCGGCTCCCAATCGGGATTCTCGGCCAGCCACTCGTCCCGGATCGTCGTCAGCGACGCGACCGCCTCGGTCCAGGCCTGCTCGGGATCCATGCCCTCGATCATGATCTGCTGGAACATGCGGCCGTCGACCGGGTCGGTGTCCCAGATCTGCGCGCCCCACGGGCACGGGTTGCTGAGCTTGCCAAGGAAGGTCTCGTTGGTGACCGAACCCATGCTGTTGTCCGGCGAGAACGCCTGCGGCACGAGATCGTTGAAAGTCACCACCCAATCGCCGTGCTTCTCCATGAACTCCGACTCGTACCCGGGCACCATCGCTCGCACCGACTCCAGCGGCGGCAGGATGTGTCCGGGCACCGTCATGGAGAGGGCCAGGAGCCGCTCGCCGGTGAGCATGAATTCGAGGAACGCCTTGGCTTCCTCCGGGTGGGCGGTTTCGGCGTAGATCGAGAACGGCGAGCCGCCACCGAAATGGAGCTGTCCGGTCATGAACGGTCCCGCCGGGATCGGCATGACCGTGATCTTCTCCGCGAGTTCCGGATCGTTCCGGGCGACATTCACGCCGAGGCGGCCGGGGAAGGTCGCGAAGGCGGCGCGGCCGGCGCCGAACAGGTTCGAAATGTCGGGGTAGGTCGCATTGTAGAGGCTCGGCGTGGTGAAGCTGAGCACCTTGGCGAACCGCTCGATGCTCTCCAGAACGGCCGGCTGGTCGAAGGTCAGGTTCCCCTGCGCATCGAACCAGTCCCAACCCGACTGGTAGAGATAGGGTGAGTAGAACTGCGTGGTCAGGTTTGGCACGTTGCCGACACCCGTGGAGATGCCGACGATGCCATCCTTGCCGTTCAGCGCCTCGAGGGCGGCGATCAGCTCGTCGTAGGTCGAGGGGAGCCCGAGCCCCTCCGCCTCCAGCAGGTCGGTGCGAGCCCAGATCGCCGAGGCGTTCGCCTGGGCGGGCATCACGTAGTCGTGACCGTCGATCGTGGCACGAGTGCCCGGCAGGAAATCGTCCGCGCCGACGCTCTCGATAATCGAATCGAGCGGAAGCAGGTACCCCTGCTTGACCCATGTGCCGATCTGCGACTCGAACGACGAGAAGATGCCCAGGTCGGTTCCCGTTTCGAACGCGGTGCCGACGAACTGGAGGATGTTCTCGTCCTGGTAAACGCTGACCTCGAGCTCGACGTTGGGGTCGACCTGCTCCTGGAACTGGCGCTGGGTCTCCTCATAGAATGCCAGCGAGTCCGGGTCGTTCTCGACCGTGAACAGCGGGATGACCTTCTTTTCCTGGATCAGCGCCGGGGCCGAGTAGACCTTCGATGCCTTCGATGCCTTCGCGCTCGCGCCACCGGCGCCCGCCGCGCCCGCCACCGCGGCGCCGGCTCCCGCCAGCACACTTCGTCGTGACAACTTCCCCGTATCGGCCATGGTTCGCGCTCCCTTCGTCCCATCGTTTCGACCGCCAGGCCCATTCGCCTGCGGCCATGCCCGCACGGCGCACCACGGTGCATCGTGC
>JAEVYR010000295.1 GCA_023392645.1 Chloroflexota bacterium
CCTGACCCTGCTGCTGGTTGCCGCCCTTGCCGGATCGTCCCTGTCCCTGCTGACCCTTGCGCTGCCCGCTGGACTGGCCTTTCTGTCCGTCACCCTGCTTCTGCTGGTTTTGCTGGCCCTGCTGCTGCTCCTGGTTCTGGCCGGACCCGCCGCGTCCCCGGCCGCCCCGCCGGGTGCGGCGCCGCTGGCCGTCACCCTGCTGCTGGTCGTTGCCGCCGGCTGCCTGCGCCTGCTGGTTGCCGCGGCTGTCCTGCTGGCGCGGAGCGTCCTGCTGGGCTCCCTGTTGCTGACCCGGCTGCGGATTTCCGCCCCGGCCGCCGCGACGGCGGCGCCGGCGACGGTTGGAGCTCTTGGTGGCCTGGTCGTTGTCGTTCGATGCCTGTGGTGTCTTCTTCGTATCCTGGTCGCTCAATGAAGTCATTCTCCGAGGGTCCGGCGGCCCACCCATGATGAGCGGATGGCCCGGAATGCGATCCGGACCAACTCGGCCGTCAGCCCTGTGTCTGTCGTGGCGGCCACGCGAACGTCATGTCGTGTCGCCCGGGATCGTCGTCCCGGGATGGCTCGCCATCTGCCAATGATCGGTGCCCGCGCTTGCGCGGGCTGGCGTGCTCGCGCAGGAGCCCGCGCATGTCCCGTTCTGCGCACTCGTCGCGGATCGACCGTGATGTCCAGATCGATGCGACGCAGTCCAGGCAGGGAACACTTCGCACCTCGGATGCCGTCCCGGCTTACGGGACGACAACGGTCAGGTGCTGGAAAGAATGTGCTCGGAATGTCGGGGCGACGCGCACCGCGCCGTCTGGAGTGGCGCACTGGGCTCGCGGAAACCCCTCGCCCGATGCGAGGCATGCTCCGTTCGCGCCGGACGCGAACCCGATCATTCCTTTTGGCATGTCGCCGCGGGCCGGGGAGTTCCCCAATCGCCGGCTGCAATCTCACGGAGACCGGCGTGCAGCGCACGCTCGGAACGTTCCGCGCTCCAGCTCGCCTGTTCGAAATCACCCGATTTTCAGCACTGACGGGCGACTCCCGAGCGGCGACGCCGGGACATCAACTGATCCAATTATAGCAGGTTGCCTTGAGTGACCTCGCGCCAGGCGTGTGCCCCGGCATCGTCCGCATGGGGGGCGGCTACGCCCGGTCACGGCGCCTCTCCCGAGTCGTTCGGAGGATGGTCCACGCCACCCGCACGATGATGCACCAACCACGAGCGAGACGAGCGCGTCGGCCCGCTCGAATCCCAACCGCGCGCCAATCAGCCCCGCGATCACCCCGCCGCGAGGATCCGGTTGAGCACGAGAATAATGATGAGAATCTTGCGGATCTCGCTGGTGCGTGTCATTCCGAAGCCGGATGGTCGGACGGTGAACGCGGCATCGCGTCCGGAAATGGGCTGGATCCCCATGGCAGTCCAGCGTCACGCTGCACCGCGTCGGGCGTACCATCGCTGCCGATCATGCAGCGGCGCGGGCGCGATCCGGTCCTGGGGCCCGCATGCCATCGTGGGAACCTGTGCCCCGACCGCCCCTCGTCAGTTCAGGACCATGATGACGAAGATGAACAGCAGCCCGAATACGATCAGCAGCAATGTCGCCGCCACGCACCCGAGCCCGATCGCGGTGCCCGTTCCGACCGTGTCGCCAAGCGCCGGCCGTCGCGTTTCGGGTGCCGGCGGCGTGGGGGTTTCGTCTTGCGGGGTTTGCGGGGCCTGATCGGTCATCGTGCCGTCCTGTGCTCGCCTTCGATCGCGCCGGCCACCGGCGCTCGCGCAAGCATAGCCCCACAGGCTCACCGCCGCCGATCACTCGACCCCGACTGGTTGCGCCGCCCGCCGATCGCGCCCGTCCTCGATCGCGGGATCAAACAGGTAACACGCCACCAGGCGCCCCTCGTCGTCATACATCGGCGGCCGCGCCTGCCAGCAACGCTCAGAGGCGAACGGGCACCGCTCCGCGAACAGGCAGCGGTCGCGGCTGGCCGTCTGCTCCTCGGGGCCGTTCACCGTCATCGCCGGCCCGCTCGCGCGGATCTGGCTGCCGTCCCACCGCTCGTCCGGGTCCGGCGACGGGATCGATTCCAGCAACAGCCGGGTGTATGGGTGCTTTGGCTCGTCCATCACTGCGGTCGCCGTGCCGATTTCCACCGACCGACCCCGCTGCATCACCATGATGTCGCCGCCAAGGTAATACGCGGCCGAGAGGTCGTGCGTGATGAAAATGGTCGAAATGCCGTGCTGCTCGCGAAAATCCATCAGGATGTTCATGATGACCGCACGAACCGCGACATCGAGCATCGAGATCGCCTCGTCCGCCACGATCACCTTCGGCCGCAGCAGGTAGGCCCGCGCCAGCATCACCCGCTGGCGCTCTCCCCCGCTGAGCTGGTGGGGATACCGGCCGAGCACGTCCCCCGGGCGCAGGTTGACCGCCTCCAGCGCCTCGGCGATCAGCGCCGAGCGCTCCGCCTTGTTCGCCCCCAGCTTGAACTTGCGGACCGTCAGGTTCAGCACGCGATCGATCTTGTAATACGGGTTGAAGATGCCGTACGGGTCCTGGAACACCGCCTGCACCTCGCTCCGGAACGGGATCATCTCCTTGCGCGAGAGGCTGTAGATATCCTTCCCGCGCCAGAGCGCCTGGCCGCTCGTCGGCGGTTGCAGCCCCAGCAGCGCCCGCGCCGCGGTCGTCTTGCCCGAGCCGCTCTCGCCAACGATGCTGACGATCCGCGGCGGCGACTCCGCTAGTCGCAGCGAAACATGATCGCTCGCCCACGTCTCCTGTTGGCCGCTCCCGAAGATCGTCGTGACGTTGCGCAGCTCCAGCAGCGGCGTCGTGTCGCGCTCGCTCATCGCGCCCCTCCCGGTGTCGACTCCGGATAGAGGTGGCACGCCACCTGCCGGCCCTGTCCGACCTCGCGCCCCTCGCCCAGCACCTCTCGGTCGCCAGGCGTGACCTGCGCCAGCAGTGGCGGGGTCGTCTCGCACATCTCCATCTTCCACGGGCAGCGATTGTGGAAGCGGCAACCCGGCGGCCACGCCTTCGGACTCGGCGTGGAGCCGCCGATGCCCTCGATCCGCTCCCGCGAGCCGCCGATCATCGGGATCGACGTCATCAGCCCGTGCGTGTACGGGTGGAGTGGCTCTTTCACCGTATCCCGAATCGGCCCGGTCTCGACGATCTGCCCCGCGTACATGATCCCGATCCGATCGGCGAGCTGCGCGTGGACCGGGAGGTCGTGGCTGACAAGCAACACCGACATGCCCATCCGGTCGCGAAGCCCCTTCAGGGTCTCGAGGATCAGCCGCTGCACGTTCACATCCAGCGCGGTCGTCGGCTCGTCGGCGATGATCAGCTCCGGTTCCATCGCGATCGCGATCGCGATGATCACCCGCTGCTTCATGCCACCCGACAGCTCGTGTGGATACAGCCGGGCCACCTTCGGCTCCAGCCCGACGCTGCCCAGCAGCTCCGGCACCGACGCGCGCGCCGCCCGCTCTCGCCGACCGTGGGCGACCATGCCGTCCACGATCTGGTCCTCCACCCGAAGCACCGGGTTGAGCGAGTTCATCGACCCCTGCGGCACGTAGGCGATCTGGCTGCCACGAAACTGCCGCATCCGCTTTTCGCCGAGCGTCATCAGATCGACCGGTTGTTCCCCATCGCCATGGAACAGCACCTGCCCTCGCGCAACGCGGTTCGGGAAGCGGATGATCTGCATCAGCCCCTCCACCAGCGTCGTCTTGCCCGAGCCGCTCTCGCCGGCGATGCCGACGATCTCGTTCGGGTAGATGGTGAGGTTGCACCCGTCGACGCCCCGGGCGAGCCCGGTCGACGTCTGGAAGTGGATATCGAGATTCCGCACCTCCAGCAGCGGCGCCTTTGTCGTCGAATCGGCCGTCGATCCAGGCTCGGCTGTCGTGGTCACGGTGGTCATGGCTCGTCCTTTCGACCGGGGCCCGGCACCGGCAGCGGTTACGTCCGCAGGCGCGGGTTGTAGACCTCTTCCAACCCGTTGTTGATCAGCGCGAACGCCATGAAGTAGAGCGTCAGCACCGCCATCGGCGCGGCGAAGATCATGTACTTGCCGAGACTCATCACGCCCCAGCTCAGCGAGAGGTTGATCATCGCGCCGAGATCCTGGATACCGCTCGGCGCCAGCCCGATCACGGTCAGGCCGACCAGCGCGAAGGCCGCGTCGATCGAGCGCTCGGCGAACTGGATGCCGAGGTACGGCAACATGTTTGGCAGCATGTCCTGGCGGATGATCTCCCAGTTGCTGAGATTGGTCATCCGCGAGAGCTCGATGTACGGTCGCTCGCGCAGGCTCAACACCTGCGTGCGGATGATGCGGGCCGAGCCGGCCCACGCGAAAATCGACAGCACCAACGCCAGCTCGATCACGTTCATGCCGCGCGCATACGCCGCCAGCACCAGGATCAGCGGGAAGGTCGGCACCACGATCAGCAGGTCCATGATCGTTCGCAGCACGGTGTCGACC
>JAEVYR010000298.1 GCA_023392645.1 Chloroflexota bacterium
CGCCGGGCGCGTCGCCCGCCGCGGGCGTGGCCGGCATCCCCGCCGGGGAGGCGTTCGGCGAGCCGGTCGAGCGCTTCATCCTGTCGAACGCCTCGGGCGAGCTGGTGATCTCGGTGCTGACGCTGGGCGGCGTGATCGAGTCGATCAAGGTGCTCGACCGCGACGGCGCCCAGGTCAACGTCGCGCTCGGGCTCAACACGGTCGAGGAGTACGCGACGGTCAGCCCCTACTTCGGCGCGCTGATCGGCCGCTACGGCAACCGGATCGCCAAGGGCACCTTCGAGCTGAACGGCGAAACCTACACCCTGCCGATCAACAACGACCCGAACTCGTTGCACGGCGGCGAACGCGGCTTCGACAAGCGCATCTGGACGGCGACGAACGTGACCGATTCGTCGATCGAGCTGCATTACACCAGCGAGGACGGGGAGGAAGGCTACCCCGGCACGCTCGACGTGACGGTGACCTACACGCTGACCGACGACAACGCGATCCAGATCGACTACGAGGCGACGACGGATGCCACCACGGTGGCCAACCTGACCAAC
Source organism: Chloroflexota bacterium (assembly GCA_023392645.1). GTDB lineage: Bacteria > Chloroflexota > Chloroflexia > Thermomicrobiales > UBA6265 > JACCVC01. The sequence goes on from JAEVYR010000298.1 coordinate 549, forward strand.
CACACGTACTTCAATCTTTCCGGCGAGGGCACCGGCGCGATCTACGACCACATGCTGCAACTGAATTGCAGCCACTACACGCCGGTCGACGAGACGCTGATCCCGACCGGCGAGATCGCGCCGGTGGCGGCGACGCCGTTCGATTTCACGAGCGGCAAGCCGATCGGGCAGGATATCCGCAACATGGCCTACGAGCAGATCAAGTTCGGGCGCGGCTACGACCACAACTTCGTGATCGACCGGCCGGAGGGTGACGCCTCGCTGGTGCCGGTCGGGCGGGCCTCGTCGCCGACGACGGGAATCGTGCTCGAGGTCGAGACGACGGAGCCCGGGGTGCAGTTCTACAGCGGCAACTTCCTGGATGGAACGCTGACCGGCAGCGGCGGCAAGGCCTACCGCCAGAGCGACGCCTTCTGCCTGGAGACGCAGCACTTCCCGGACTCGCCGAACCAACCGGACTTCCCGTCGACGGTCCTGGAGCCGGGCGACACTTACCAGTCGACCACGATCTACCGCTTCAGCACCGAGGCCGCAGAGGAGGAGTGACGCGAAAGCCCTGATGACGACGTCAGACGGGTAGGCCCGGGTCCTGTGCCCGGGCGATCGCGGCGGTCATGACGTGCGATGAGCGTCACCAGCGAAAACCCTGTCATTTCGACCGAAGTGCGCGAAGCGTACGAAGCAGAGAAATCTTTTCCGTTCGGGCGTTGCGACCCGGCACGGGAGAGATTTCTCGACTGCGCACCCTGCGGGTGCTTCGCTCGAAATGACAGGTAGCGTTGTGAGCGTAGCTTCGAACGCTGGCGCCAACGACGAAGCCACGGACCGGATCGTCGCGGCCCTGCGGGCCGGCCGATCCGGGGGATCCCTCGGCACGCCGCTACGCGGCGGCTCGGGATGACATCGATTTCGTTCGAAGTGTGGATCAGACGTCGCGACGTTCCACGTTCCCGGATAGCACATCTGGGGCTACGGGCCGGCTCCGTCGACCCGGGTCACCGCGCGGCGAGGGCATCCTCCTGGATGCGTCGGGGGGACTTCTGTGTCTTCGGGTCGAGCATTCGCGTCACGAACAGCGTCACCACCGCGAAGCCGCTCGCGATCAGGAACGGGATCTGGTAGCCGACGTAGTTCAGCACGAACCCGGTCGCGATCGGCACCACCACCGCCGCCGCATGCTGCATCGTCAGCCCCATCGCCAGCGACGGCGCGATGTCGCTCGACACCGCGATCTTGCGCAGGTAGATCGCCGCGCCCATCGTCGAGAACGGGAAGATGAACGAGTAGATCACGTAGCAGACCAGCGCGACGCCGACCTGGTCGACCAGCGCGTAGCCGAGCAGCGCCACGATGTAGGCGACGTTGACCACGCCGAGCATCTGCCGCTCGCCGCGCAGGTCGATCTGGCGGCCGATCCACGGTCCCAGCACCATCGCCCCGAACGCGACCACCAGCATCACCGCCGAGATCGCCGGCACGCCGAGGTCGAAGTGGTCGACCAGCACCCACAACCCGAACGAGAAGAAGATTTGCTGCCGGGCGCCGTCGAGCAGGCTCAGCAGGTAGTACAGCTTGTACTCGCGGCGGTAGACGATCCGCTCGCGCTTGATCGTGAGCTCCTGGGGCTCGCCGTTGTGGAGCTGCGGGAAGCGGACGATCGCCAGCGCCGCGACGGCCGCCAGCACGCCGGTGACGACGAAGGCGCCGGCGAAATCGAGCCAGTCGAACTGGAAGGCGAGCAGCACGAACGCCATCGCGACCAGCGCGCCGCCCTGGGTGATCGCGGCGATCTTGCCGAGCACCGCGCCCGACTTGTCCTCGGTGGTGAGGCTCATGCCGAGCGCCGTCTGCGTCTGGAGCCAGGTGTGGTAGCCCATCGACGAGATGATCACCCACGGCACGACGGTCCAGAACGACGTGGCGACGCCGAAGAGCCCGTAGCCGATGGCGAGCAGCATCAGCGCGCCCGCGGTGAGGTGCGGCAGCGAGAGGCGGTAGAACAGGGCGGTCAGGAAGATCAGCAGGAAGCCGGGAATCTCGCGGATGGCGGTGATGTAGCCGAACTGGGGACCGCTGAGGCCGAGGACGTCCTCGAAGAAGTTGGAGACGATGTTCTGGTTGGCGGCCATCGAGAAACCGACCGACGCCGCGGCGATCGCCATCAGGACGAAGCCGCGCCCGGCCGGGGTGTCGTACCCGCCGATCGCCGACCCCAGCGACGCTCGCCTGCGTCGCGCCATACCGAGTCCCGCCACGTCGCCTCCCCGCATTGCTCGGACCCCGACCCTTGCCAGTCCCTCTGCGCAGTATCGCGCCGACCAGCCCGCGCGGCAACGGTGTAGGGAACGATGGACGAAACCGCCATTTCGCCACCCCTGTGGCGGAGGTACAGCGAAGCGGAGACAGCGGCGCTGGTATCGGGCATGTCGCCGCTACCCCCGTGTGCAGGATGCGGAAACGGCGCGCGTTGACACCGGCACAGCGGCGCTAGGGACGGTGAGAGGGGCGGCCGTCCGGGCCGATGCCCTTGTGCTCGGCAAACAGCCGAGTCGAATCGCGCGAGATCAGCTCCATCGACGTCACCACCGTACGCGGCTGCTGCCGCGCGCCGGAAATACGGTCGAAGAGCATGCCGATCGCCTGCTCGGCCATGAATCGGACCGGCTGTCGCATCGCGGTGAGCGACGGCTCGGTGAATTCGGCCCACGCCGGATCGTCGAAGCTGACCACGGCGATATCGGCGCCCACGGAACGACCCAGACGGCGCAGCGCCTTGAGCGCGCCGACGGCCATCAGGTTGTTGGCCACGATCAGCCCGTCAACCTCCGGGTGGTCGGCCAGGAGTTGCTCGGTGGCGAGGCGACCGCCCTCGACGCGGAAGTCGCTGGTCACCCAGCAGGGCGCCCACCGCAGCGTCTCGGCGGAGCGGATGTAGCCCGAGAGACGGTCGCGACCGGTCTGGATC
>JAEVYR010000414.1 GCA_023392645.1 Chloroflexota bacterium
GATGCGGGGGCGATGCGACAGCCCCCTCCCCGCGGGGGGCCGCGCGCAGGCTGCCCTCGTCGCGCAACGCCTCGAAGGCACGCACTGGGACGGCATCGTCAGCAGCCCGCTCAGCCGCGTGATGGAGGTCTCCCGCGCAATCGCGAGAGCCATTCACTTTCCCGAGGACCAGATCATCCAGCGGCCGGATCTCGTCGAGCGCGGCTTCGGCGAGGCCGAGGGGATGACGCTCGCCGAACGGACCGAGAAGTTCGGACTCGACGGGGTGATCCCCGGCATCGAGACCTACGAGGAGCTCGATTCGCGCGTGATGCGTGCGTTGCGCGAGATCGAGGAGCGGTTCCACAACCGTCGCGCGCTCGTCGTCGCCCACGGCGGCGTCATCACCGGCGCGCTGGAGAAGCTCACCGATGGGGAGCTCGGGCACGGCAAGGTGTTCATCGCCAACGTCAGCCTGACGACGGTGCGCATCCACAACGGCGCGTGGGAGGTGGACTCGATCAACGATTACGCCCACCTGCTCGACACCGAGTACGAGCCGATCACCGCGCCGGTCACCGGCTCCGGCCAGGCCAGCGTCCGGGGGTAGGCAGCGCTACCCGGTGACGACACGATTCGCCCCGCGCTGTGGACGCGCGAGACTCGTCGTTCCTGCTGTCGTTGCAGGTGCGAAACGAGCGTTGTCCGCAGCGGTGGCCCCTGCCCATTCGCAGGGCAGGGCTACCGATGTGGCGCTATCCTCGTTCCAGGTAGCGCCGGCGCTCCCAGTCGGTGACCGTGCGGTCGTAGAGCTCCTGCTCGACGCGCGCCGCGTTCAGGTAATGCGCATGGACCGTCTCGCCGAAGATATCCCGCGCCAGCTCGCTCTGATCCCACAGGTCGATCGCCCGGTATAGCGCGTTCGGAATTTTCGGCGCCTCGGACGCCAGATAGCCGTTGCCGCGGAATGCGGCCGGCGGCTCGATCTTTCGCTCGATGCCGGTCAAGCCCGCGCCGAGCATCGCCGCGAAGGCGAGGTAGGGGTTGCTGTCCGCGCCCGGCAGGCGGTTTTCGATCCGCAGCGCGTTGCCCGACCCGACCACGCGGAAGCCGCAGGTGCGGTTGTCTCGCCCCCAGACTACATTGACCGGCGCCCACGAGGCCGCCGCGAACCGCTTGTAGGCGTTGATCGTGCTTGCCATCAGCAGCGACAGCTCCCGCGCCCCGGCGATCGCGCCGCCGAGGAACCAGCGCATCGTCTCCGACATCTCCGTGCCGTCGCTCGCCGGGAAGGCGCTGGCGTCGTCGCGCCAGAGGCTGGCGTGGATGTGCCCGCTGGAGCCGGTCCAGTCCTGATGCGGCTTCGACATGAAGGTGATCGCGCGGCCATGCTCCCACGACATCTCCTTCGCGCCGTGCTTGAACAGGATCGCCCGGTCGGCCGCCTCAAGCGCACCCGAGTAGTGGATGTTGATCTCATGCTGCCCGGCGGCGGCCTCGCCCTTTGAGAACTCGATCGGGATGCCGGCGGCGGTCATCTCGTTGCGGAGGCGGCGGTAGAGCGGCTCGCCCCGCGTCGCCTGGAGCAACTGGTAGTCCTCGGTGTACCAGCCGAACGGGGCCGGGATGGGGTGGTCGCGGTCGCGCAGCTCGTCGTAGCTCTCGCGCAGCAGGTAGAACTCGAGCTCGGTCGCCATTTGCGGGTCGAAGCCCATCGCCCCGGCTCGCTCCACCTGCCGCCGCAGGATGCTGCGCGGCGCGATCTCGACCACGTCGCTGCTCGCCTCGTCGACGGCGTCACAGAGCACCAGCGCGGTGCGCTCCAGCCACGGGATCGCGCGCAGCGTCTCCCAGTCGGGCCGGGCGAGATAATCGCCGTAGCCGCTTTGCCAGTCGATCGCGCCGAAGCCCTCCGGCGTCGTCAGCTCCATCTCAGTGGCGAGCAGGTAGGTGCAAAAGTGGGTGCCGTGCTCCAGGCAGTGGTCGACGAAATGGGAGCCGGTGACGCGCTTGCCGACGAGGCGGCCCTGCATGTCCGGCACGGCGGTGATGACGGTGTCGATCTCGCCGGAGCGGATCGCGGCGGTGAGGGCGTCGCGGCTGATCTTGCCTGGCTGCACGCTGGCGTCTCCTGCTGGCGGCGAGTTGTCGATGGTCGCGATTGTCACGGCCGGCGATCGGCGCTGTCAACGTGGTTGCGGAGCATGGGAGATTGCTGCGCCCAACCCAACCGGTCATTTCGAGCGCAGCACCCACAGGGTGCGGAGCGGAGCAATCTCCTGCGTCCCGAGCTGCGATGTTCGAACGGAAGAGATTTCTCCACGCGCGCCTGGCGGCGCTTGGTCGAAATGACATGGCGGGGACGCGTTCGCTGGGCTGGGTTCGAGAGATGTGACGGATTTCGGTGGGGCGTGTCAGCTCGCCTCGGCGCCAGCTGGCGTGTCCAGCCACTCGATCACGACCTTCGGCGCGACGTGGACGGCGGTCAGCTTCAGGACGCCCGCGCCGCTGTTGACGAACCGGTGCGGCACCCCGGCGGGCACCAGCACGACCTGCCCATAGTCGGCGGTGATCGTCTCATCGCCGATGGCGAAAGTTGCCTCGCCCTCGGCGATCGAGAAGACCTCGTCGTAGGCGTGTCGGTGCCAGGCCGGCCCCTCGCCTGGCTGGAGCTCGGCGAGCATCAGCGAGACCGATGGCAACTCGTGCTGCCCGCCGTTGAGAATGCGGGCGTAGCTTCCCTTCGGGCCGACCTCGAAGCGAGGGAGATCGTCGCGGGGAACGGCATGGCGCATGGCGACACCTCGGAGCGACTGATGACGAGCACGTGTGGCGGACCCATCACGATTGTACGCCCGTGCCCGCGAGGTCGCGCTACTTGCCTGCCAGCCGCGCCACAATCGGCGCGAATTCGTCGATCTGGTGCTCGAAGACGGCGTAGTAGCTGATGCCGTAGCGCTCCCGCTGCGCCTCCATCCGCTCCACGATGTGCTCGACGCTGCCGTGGAAGACCATCGGCGAGTCGAACCACTGCTCGTGCTCGAACCCGCGTTCCTCCTTCAGCCGCTGGATCGCCGCGTCCCGGTCGTCGCTGACGGCCAGCCCCTGGATCAGGATATTGAGCTCGATCTGGTCGAATCGCTCTCCGGCGACCTCCCGCAGCAGCGCGACCTTGTCGTCGAACGCCTCCGGGCCGACCTCGCGCTCATCGAAGGTCGTCGTGTCTCCGAGCGAGGGCAAAAGCCCGACGATGTCCGCTTCCCGCGCCGCCAGCCGCAGCATCCTCGGCCCGCCGGCGCCGATGTGAAACGGCGGGTAGGGCTGCTGCACCGGCTTCGGGTGTCCGTCGTAGTCCCGGATCGTGTAGTGCTCGCCTTCGAAACTCACCGGACCGTCCCCGGCGACGGCCTTGAGGATGCGGACCGCCTCCTCCAGTCGCGCCACGCGCGCCGGTCCCGGCTCCAGCGGCACGCCGATCCAGTCGAACTCCGGCGGGAACGACCCGCCCGCGCCGATGCCCAGCTCGAAGCGGCCGCCGGAGAGGACGTCGAGCGAGTAGGCCTCCTTGGCGAGCAGGGCGGGGTGACGCAGGTCGTTTTGCCAGACGAGGGTGCCGATGCGCAGGTCAGGCTCCGTCTCGGCGACGACGGCCAGCGCCGGTCCGATCGCGAACTGCCCGCCGAAGTGATCGGGCATGAGAAAGATGTCGTAGCCGAGCGCCGCCGCCTTGCGGGCCGCCTCGCGCCACTCGCCGGCCGGGCGCGCCTTCGAGATCTGGACGCCGAACCGGAATCGCCTGGGATGTGGGGTCATGGGGACATCTCCTTGGGATCGCTGTGGTTTCGCCGAAAGTCTCGCGAGGGTCATTGGTCAATGTGCCGAAGAAGCATGCCATGGCAGGCCCGCCCACGGAGGCGAACGCAATCGGCGTCTATGGATCGTGTCGCTCCGGCAGCGCCAGGGCGTCGGCGATGACCATCGCCACGTAGGCGCGCATGTCGTGGCAGCGTCGGTACGGGGATTGGTCGTGGTCGTCGGGCAGACGCTCGCGGAGGCGGATCGCCGTCCGGACGATCGGGTGCCAGCGCTCAGGGAACGTCTCCAGCGCGTAGGTGCCCGCGCCGCGCTTGGAGACGATCCCGCCGGTCGCCAGCGTCGCGTGGAGCCGAGTGACGCCGAGCACGCCCCACTCGGTCGCCTCATCAATGAGGTCGGGTAGGTCCGGGCGTGCCGCCAGCCGTTCTGTTCGCGCCAGCCACGGCCGCCAGTAGCGCTCCAGGTTCTCGCGCGTCCAGGCATCGAGCCGGGCCGGGTCGTGCCAGAGCCGGTCGCGATCCAGCTTCCCGCGCCAGGCGAGGCCGCACTGGCGGAGCGTGGCCCACGTCACCGGGTTGCGGGCGCTGCCGCCGTCTTCCAGCGTCGCCTCGCTGTCGAAGATGACCGGCCGCGCTCCGGCGATGGCGTCGGGACCCGCCGTGAGATCGGCCGCGTTCAGCACGATGCCGTCCAGCACCGGTCGGGGATGCGCGCGGCGAAGTTCGGCCAGCGCTGGCACGAGGATCGCCATCGTTTCGGCGTTGTCAACGCCTTCGGCCCGCGCCAGCACGAGATCGATGTCGCTCTGGCCGGGCCGACCGTCCCCGAGCGCGATCGAGCCGGTCAGGTACGCGCCCGTCACCAGGCCCGGCGCCCGCGCGTCGAGCCCGGCAAGCAGGTGGCCGAGCACGGCGCGGGCTTCGGGGAAGACATGGGCGTCGGTTGGCACGGAGGGGTTTCCCTGGAAAAGATCGGAGGCCGATTGGTTCCCGGCCGCGCGGTCACGTAGGATTCGCGCGGGACCGCATCGTATCCGATGTCGATAATCCAGAACAGCGTTTCGGAACCTCAAGGAGTGACCATGTACCGCAAACTGGGGTTCGTTTTCGTGATGCTCGCGCTCTTCGCGTCATCTGTCGTGCCGGTCTCGGCGCAGGAGGTCGACGCCGCGTTCAGCGACGTCAAGCTGCGCGAGCTCGGTTACCCGGTGGTGAAGATCCACGTCGGACCGGACGGCGTCGAGGCGCCGTCGACGCTCGTGGCCGGCTACTACCTGATCGAGTTCTCGTCCGAGGGCGAGTATTCGGGATATCTCGACATCATGGTGCCGCCCGCCGGGCTCAGCCAGGACGAGGCGACCGAGCTCGCGCTCGCCGCCGGGCGGGACGATCTCGCGCAGCCGGGCTGGCGCTACCTCGGCGGCGCCAACACGTTCGTCGAGGGTGAGCCGGTTGTCTTCGCGATTCACCTCGACCCGGGCGAGTACCAGGTAGCCGCGTCGTACTACCTGCCGAACGATCCCAACGAGATCATGAAGCTGGTGCCGCTGACCGTCACCGCGTCGGCGACGCCGGTCGCGGCGACCCAGGCCAGCCCGGTCGCCACCGCCGCGCCCCAGGCCGACGTCACGCTGGAGATGACCGACGACCTGCAGTACATCGTCACGCCGGACCCCGTGCCGGCCGGGCCGCAAATCTGGGAGATCAGCAACACCGGCGAGACGCAGTCGCACCACGTTGTGATGTGGCGAGTGCCGGACGGCAAGACCGCTGACGATATCATCGCCGAGTTTGGCGGACTGATTATGGGCACGCCGCCGGCGGAGAATGCGCTGATTACGCAGATGCAGGGAGCCGGCTACGCCGCGCTGCAGTCGGACGGGGAGACGACCTGGTTCGAGTTCGACCTCGCGCCGGGCACCTACGCCGTGATCTGCTACATCATCGACCCGGAGTCGGGCATGCCGCACCTCATGAACGGCATGGTGACGGTGTTCACCGTCGAGTAGGGATCCGTCGCATCGGCCGTATGGCGGGACCACCCCCGTCCGTAGTGCCTCCCCTGTGGCGGCCGATCCATGCC
>JAEVYR010000427.1 GCA_023392645.1 Chloroflexota bacterium
AAGCGGCTCGCAGCGGCCGGCGCGGTCCGCTCGTTGGGAGATCCACCGAGATCGACCGGGTGATGCAGATCCTGTCGCGCCGGACGAAGAACAATCCGGCGCTGATCGGCGAGCCAGGCGTTGGCAAGACGGCGATCGTCGAGGGCCTGGCCCAGCGAATCGTGTCCGCCGATGTGCCCGAGCAGTTGCAGAACAAGCGGCTGGTGTCGCTCGACATCGGCGCGCTCGTCGCTGGCACGAAGTATCGTGGCGAGTTCGAGGAGCGGTTGAAGAAGATCGTGACGGAGGTCAAGGAGACCGGCGCGATTCTCTTCATCGACGAGCTGCACACGCTGGTCGGCGCGGGCGCGGCGGAGGGCGCGGTGGACGCCGCGAATATCCTCAAGCCGGCGCTGTCGCGCGGCGAGCTGCAGACGATTGGCGCGACGACGCTCGACGAGTACCGCAAGTACATCGAGCGCGATGCGGCGCTGGAGCGGCGATTCCAGCCGATTCAGGTCGACGAGCCGTCGATCGAGGAGACGATCCAGATCCTCCAGGGCGTGCGGCCGCTCTATGAGGAACACCACGGGCTGAAAATCAGCGACGAGGCGCTCAACGCGGCCTCGAACCTGGCGGCTCGCTACGTCACCGACCGGTTCATGCCGGACAAGGCGATCGACCTGATCGACGAGGCCGGCTCTCGCGTGAGAATGCAGCGATCGGCCGCGCCACCCAGCCTGAAGGAAGCCAAGGCTGGGCTGACAGCGATCCAGAGCGAGCTCGGCGCCGCGGTCGATGGGCGCGATTTCGAGCTGGCGGCCGAACTGCGAGATCGCGAGCACAAGCTCCGCGAGCGAATCGATGCGCTGGAGGACGAGCTGTCCGACGAGCAGGCGTCCGAGGAGACCTACGTCACCGAAGAGGATGTCTCGCAGGTCGTGTCGATGTGGACCGGCATTCCGCTGGTGCGCATTGCCGGCGAGGAGTCGGAGCGCCTGCTGCACATGGAAGACGCGCTGCACGAGCGCATCATCGGCCAGGACGAGGCGATCACGACGATCTCCAAGGCGGTGCGCCGGGCCCGCGCCGGCATCAAGGATCCGCAGCGGCCGATCGGGTCATTCATCTTCCTCGGTCCGACCGGGATCGGCAAGACGCTCCTCGCGCGAGCGCTGGCCGAATTCATGTTCGGATCCGAAGATCACCTGATCAAGATCGACATGTCGGAATTCATGGAGCGGCACTCGGTCGCCCGACTTGTCGGGGCGCCTCCGGGCTATGTCGGCTATGAAGAGGGCGGCCAGCTCACGGAAGCGGTTCGCCGGAAGTCTTACTCGGTGATCCTGCTCGACGAAATCGAGAAGGCGCACCCCGAGGCGTTCAACATGCTCCTGCAGATCATGGAGGATGGATCGCTGGCGGACGCGAAGGGTCGCCGGGTCGATTTCCGGAACACGATCATCATCATGACGTCGAACGTCGGCGCCGAGGAAATCTCGCGCGACCTGACGCTCGGGTTCGCGGTGCACCACGACGAGGAGACGAGCCGCAAGCGCGAGTTCGACACGATGAAGGACAAGGTCATGGGTCGGCTGAAGCAGACCTTCCGGCCGGAGTTCCTCAACCGCCTCGACGGAACCATCGTGTTCCACTCGCTGACCCGCGAGCAGATTCGGCAGGTGGTCGAGGTGGAGATGGCGCGCGTGCGCAAGCAGCTGTCCGAGCAGGACATCACCCTCGAGATCACGCCCGAGGCGATGGACATGATCGGCGACAAGGGGTACGACCACCACTTCGGGGCTCGACCGCTGCGTCGGCAAATCCAGACGTTGATCGAGGATCCCCTCGCGGAAGGTCTCCTGGACGGCAGGTTCATGACGGGGCAGACGATCCGGGTGGACGTCGATGTCGAGAACGACATCCTCTCGCTGACGGCGGTGGAGGAGCTGGCGCCGGTCTAGGCCGCGCCACCGACCACAGTCACGTCAGGAAGAGCAGAACGAAGCGGGCGCACCGGCCGGTGTGCCCGCTTCGCGCATGTTATCGGCCGGCTGCGGTGGTTGGTAGATTGGGGATGCCGAGGAGTTCACGACTGATGCATGCCTGATGGGACCGCAGCGCATGCGTGCGATACGGACGGTTGGGCGATTCGCGGCAAATTGCGTCAGGCCGCGAGCGCTCGCTCGGCCAAACCGACGAAACGCGGTCGCCGGACCCCGGGCTGCCGGCGCGCGTCCCACCGAAGCGCTGAGAATCTCACGAATCCGGAATGAGCCATGAAGGCGGGAAGGCACCATGACACGGCACCGAATCTATACGATGAGCGTCGCATCGGTGTATCCGCTCTATGTTGCGAAGGCAGAGAAAAAGGGTCGGACGAAGGCCGAGGTCGATGAAATCATCACCTGGCTGACGGGGTACGGTCAGGATGAGCTGGACGCTCAGCTCGAGAGCCAGACAGACCTCGAGACGTTTTTCGAACAGGCGCCCCGCCTGAATCCTTCCCGTTCATTGATCACGGGCAAGGTGTGCGGCGTCCGGGTGGAGGAGATCGAGGAGCCCACCATGCGCGAGATTCGCTATCTGGACAAGCTCATCGATGAGCTGGCCCGCGGGAAGGCCATGGAGAAGATCCTGCGGAAGCCGTGACTCTTTGGAGCTGGATGATGCGCGCTCGAGCGACTCGTGCGTGCAGCCCGACTACAGATTGACTCCATTACCGAGACACGCCATTCGCATCGCTTTGAATAGTACAATTGTTCTAGATCGATGGGTCACGCGTGGGCGCCGGTGGTGTCGCACGGCCGTGACCTCCCGGCGATGCGCCAGCTCGGATTGAAGGAACGTCGCATGGCGAAACAGCGAACGACCTGGATTTGCCAGGAATGCGGAGCGTCGAGCCCCGCCTACCTGGGGCGCTGCCCCGGCTGCGGGGCGTGGCACTCAATGATCGAGACGATCGAGCATCCCGAGACGCCGGCCAGGCGAAAGGCCGCCGTTCGGCGCGATGGCGCACAGCCGGTGCCGTTGAACCAGGTCGACATATCCACCAGCGGTCGAGTCTCACTCGGCATCGAGGAGTTCAACCGGGTGTTGGGAGGCGGCATCGTCCCGGGATCGGTCGCGCTGATCGGTGGTGATCCCGGGATCGGCAAGTCGACCCTGATCCTCCAGGCCGCGAGCGACCTGAGCCGCCGCGGGATGCGGGTGCTCTACGTGTCGGCCGAGGAGTCGGCGCAGCAGGTACGCATGCGCGGCGACCGGATGGACATTGACGGATCGTCGCTCTATATTCTCGCAGAGGTCGATCTCGGCACGATCATCGGCGCCGCCGATGAGCTGGAACCAGACCTCGTCATCATCGATTCGATCCAGACGATTCAGGCGAGCGAGCTCGAATCGGCGCCGGGGACGGTCTCACAGGTGCGTCAATGCGCGCACCGGCTCTCCGGTTGGGCGAAGCCGAAAAACACACCGGTGTTCCTGATCGGGCATGTGACGAAGGAGGGCACGGTCGCGGGGCCGCGCGTGCTGGAGCACATGGTCGATGCCGTGCTCTATCTCGAAGGCGATCGCTTCCACCAGTACCGGGTGCTGCGAGCGGCGAAGAATCGCTTCGGCTCGACGAACGAGATCGGCGTGTTCGATATGAGTGACGACGGGCTGCGCGAGGTGCGTAACCCGTCGGAGGTCTTCCTCGAAGAGCGCAACCAGATGGCGCCCGGCTCGGCGGTGGCGGTGACCCTGGAGGGATCGCGACCGATCCTGCTCGAAATCCAGGCGCTTGCGGCGACGACCGCGTTTGGCTTGCCGCGCCGGAGCGCGACCGGATTCGACACGAATCGGCTGCACCTGCTGCTGGCGGTGTTGCAGCGGCGGGTCGGCATGGCGCTCGGAAATCACGACGTGTACGTGAGCGTGGTCGGCGGGTTTCGGGTCACAGAGCCGGCGGCTGACCTCGCGGCGGCCGTCGCGATCGCGTCGGGGATGCGCGACGCGCGCGTGCCGGCGGATACGGTCTACGTCGGCGAGGTCGGGCTGTCTGGCGAAATCCGGATGGTGCAGCAGATCGAGCGGAGATTGCAGGAGGCGAGCCGGCTGGGGTTCCTGAGGGCGGTGGTGCCGGCGCGGTTCAGCGAGAGCGGGAAGCAGGCGCCCGGCGGTTTGGAGATCGTGGGCGTGCGGACGCTGCGCGAGGCGGTGATGACCATCCCTGGCATGTTTGGCGGGGACGTCGAAGCCGAGACAGACGCGCTCGAGGTCTGAGGTCGCGCCAAACCCACACCTTCGGTGAGGCAGGCCATGGACGG
>JAEVYR010000466.1 GCA_023392645.1 Chloroflexota bacterium
CCGCAAGTGAGGGCACGCTCACATCCATTCGGCATCTTCCCACGTCGGCTCGCCATCGAGCTCATCGTCGAGGATTCGGACGCTCCATTGCGACGCCACCGTATCGGCATCCGAACCCGGAACGGCGATCAGGACAAGGCCACGTCCCGGCTCCTCCACCCGGATCTGGTAGAGCTGCGTGGCGTCAACCGATTGAACACGGCTCTGCACTTGCGCGACCATAGCGTGCTCCCTTCTCGCTACCTGCCCGGCAGCGGCTACGCGGATGCGGCAAACGTCGGCTCGAGGGTTATCGGCGGCGGTGGCGACTGGGAAGACATCCGGCTGCAGGATCGGCGGTTCGGCGAAGCCTCACTCAGGCAGCGGCCCGAGGATGTCGATGGAATAACTTCCGGCAACGCGTACCAGATGATCCAGATCCGGCGGTCCCGACGGCGGCTGCGGCTGGCTCAGCTCGGCCACGAATCCCTCGAACCCGCCCGGCGTCACCAGCAGGAGGCACCGCGCGTTCACGTCGCCCTCGACCCGGAAGCCGTGCGGGATCTCGCGCGGCAGGAAGGCGAAGCCGCCGGCGCCCACCACCCAGGATCGCCCCTCGCTGACGAACCGAAGCTGCCCATCCAGGACATAGAACGCCTCATCCTCATGGTGATGCACGTGGTACGGCGAAGCGAATCCCGGCTCGAGGATGTGCTCGACCAGTCCGAGCGCGCTTCCCGTCTGCTGGGCGGTCGCCCGAATCCAGGTACAGGCCCCCAGGAACCAGGCCACGGATTCCGGATTCAACGAATCGAGAAAGAGCGTCGGGTTCTGGGTGGTTGAATTGGCAACGGACATGGCGATCCTCCTGGCACTTTCTATTCCGCGAAACACCGTGTATCATGGGCCCGTTGACACGGTACACCCGCGGTGGGGACGAAGTCAATATCCACGAAACATGGCGTTTCTTGAATTAGGGATTACCGATGGCTCGAAAGTACCAGATGCGACAACGCGCCAAGTCCGAAGAGGAGACCCGGCAGCGCATCGTGGACGCCACCATCCATCTGCACCGGGAGATCGGCGATGCCGGAACCACCATCAGCGCCATCGCTGAGCGGGCCGGCGTCGGGCGCGTCACGGTCTACCGCCACTTCCCCGACGAGCGCTCGCTGCTGAGCGCCTGCACCAGCCACTACATGGGGCAGAACCCCCCGCCGGTCCCGTCGCCATGGGAGGTCATCGTCGATCCCGGGGAGCGGCTGACCGCGGCGCTTGACGACCTGTACGCCTACTACCGCCGCAATGAGGGCATGCTGGCGCGCGCGGAACAGGACTCGGCCTCGAACCCGATCCTCGCCGAGCTGATGCAGCCGCTTGCCGAGTACCAGGCGACCATCCGCGACATGCTGGCCCGGGAGCGACGGGATGACCCGCTCGTCGTCGCGGCGATCGGCCACGCCGTGGCGTTCGCCACCTGGCGATCGCTGACGCGGGGCCAGGGCCTCGATGACGCCGGCGCGGCGAAGCTGATGCGCGACCTGGTCCGCTGCGTCACGGCCGGCGTATCCAGGTGATCGGTTGCGAACATCGCTGCTCGGGCGTGACGCGCCAGCATCATCCCATCGACATACTGTTCGGTGCGGAACGGCTCAGGTGCCAGTGAGCGCCGAGACCACCGCCGCGAACTGTTCGGTGTGCTCGCGGACGTTGGTGTTGAGCACAATATAGGAGATGCCAAGCTCCTCGCGCCGGCGACGAAGGTCCTCGGCCATCTGCTCGACGGTGCCGATCAGGACATGCGGCGATGCCAGCACATCCTCCGGCGAGAGCTTCAGGCTCTCGGAGTATCGACGCGCCGCACCCTCGCGGTCGTCGGTGACCTCGAACGTGTACACGAGCACGTTGAGCTCCGGATCGCGGTCGCCCGCGGCGTCGCGGACCCACGCCAGCTTTTGCTTCGTCGCGTCGAGCGTCAGGTTCTGGCCGTCGAGCCCGCCCTGCGGCAGCGCCTTCGCGACGATGCTGACGATATCGGCCTCCCGCGCCGCGAACGAAAGCACCCGCTTCCCTCCCCCACCGATCGCGAATGGCGGATACGGCTTCTGGGCCGGCTTCGGCGCGCCTTCCAGGCTGGAAATCGTGTAGTGCTCCCCGGCAAAGTCGAACGGCCCGTCGCCGGCGAGCCCCTTCAGGATCCGGACCGCCTCTTCCATCCGCGAGACGCGGAGGCCCGGCCGGTCGAACGGGATGCCGGCCATGTCGTACTCATCCTTCAGCCAGCCCGCGCCGATGCCCAGCTCCAGGCGGCCATCCGACAGCAGGTCGATGGTGGCGGAATCCTTGTAGAGCACGACCGGGTGGCGGAAGTCGTTGCAGAAAACCCAACTCGCGACGCGCAGGCGCTCGGTAGCGTCGGCGGCGGCCATCAGCGCCGGGACGATCGCGAGCCGCTCGGGGAAGTGGTCGGCGACGGTCAGGGTCGAGTAGCCGAGCGCCTCGATCCGCCGGGCGGAGTCGCGCCAGTCCTTCGCCGACGTCGCCCGCGACTGCGTCACACCAAATCGAAACGGTTTCCGGTCACCGATCATGTCTCCCCCTCTTGCCGGCTGACGCTGCGACAGCCGGCCGTGGTGCCCCCCTGTGGCGGCCGTTCGCTGCGAGCCGGTACAGGGCCGGCGCTGCACCGCATGCACCCACGCATTCTGCCCCATCCGGCATCATCCCGCGCCGAAGAGATTCGTCCACAGCAAGCGGGCGGCGAGACCGCGATGCGGCCGCCACGGCTCGGCTAGCGCGTCCATCGTCTTCAGCGTCAGGTCATCATCGCCGAAGGCGTGCTTCACCGCCCGCAGCAGGGCGACATCGCCGGTGGGCCACGCGTCCGGCGCCCCCACGCCCCACAGCAGCGCCGAGATCGCCGTCCACGGCCCGACCTGCGGCAGGTCGAGCAGCTCCCGCTCGACCTCGTCCGGGCACGCCCGCGCCCGCTCGTCGCTGGGCAGGCCACCGTCGGCGGCGATGCGGGCGATGCGCTTCAGCCCGTCCGCGCGCCGCGTCGTCACCCCCGACGAGCGGATCAGCGCGACCGAGGCGTCGGCGAGCTGTTCGGGGGTCGGCAGCGGCGCGAAGGTCCGATCGCCGATCGCGATGCCCTCGTGAAACAGGCCGGCCAGCCGCCGCTGCGTCACCGCCGCCGACTGGACCGAGATGCTCTGCCCGACGATCGTGGTGATCAGCCCGTCGAAGAGCGAGCCGTCGCCGTACGACGCCAGCCCCGGATATCGCTGGGATATGTCGTTCAGGACCGAGTCGGGCCAATCCGCCACGACCTGTTCCGGGTGCAGCGTGCTCGCCACCCACGCGCCGTCCAGCGCCGCGTCGGCCGTCCCCGCGATCGCCAGCTCGCCCGGACGCGGCTGCGCCACCCGCCGCCACACGGCTCGATCGCCCTCGCGGCCGCACCACACCAGCGCCCCGTCGATCCAGGCGTGTCGCGCGGAACGATCGCCGATCCAGATTGCCGGTCCCACGCTCACCGCCAGCCGATAGGCCGCCGGCACCGTCACGACGCGGCTCGTGATGTCGTCAGGCATGGGATGAGGTCCCCTTCAGGCGACCGCCGATGCGCGCCGGCACCGCCGAGACAGCATTCCACCGCGACGCCAGCCAGGTCGACGCCCGCGCGTTGGCGCCAAACCATGCCAGCGCCCCGGTGACGGCGAAAAACGACACCGTCGCCCACGCCATCCCCGCCAGCACGTCGACGAACCAGTGGTTGGCGGTGTAGAGCACGGCGAACCACAGCGCGAGGTTGTAGAGGATGAACCAAAGCCC
>JAEVYR010000480.1 GCA_023392645.1 Chloroflexota bacterium
ACGTGGACGTGCTCGACGGGCGGCATGTCGGCGATCGTCGGCACGTAGTAATCCTCCAGGTTGCCGTTCATCACCAGCCCGAGCCGGTCATCGATGATCCGCCCTTCGCTGACGCCGAAGCCGACACCCTGCGTGATGCCCCCGATCACCTGGCTGTCGACCAGCGTCGGGTTCACGATTCGGCCGACGTCGTGCGCCGTCACCACGCGCAGCACCGTCACCTCCCCGGTAGCGATATCGACCTCGACCTCGACGAACTGCGCGCCGAAGGTTCGCACCGACACGTCTTCCGGATTCGGCTCGCGCGCGCCCTGCCCGTGCAGCGTGTGCGGCGCGACCTGCTGCATGATCTCCTCGACCGGCGTGCCCTCCCCCGGCTGCCCGGCCACGAAGACGCGCCCCTCGCGCACCGAGAGGTCCTGCTCCGAGGCCTCCAGCACGGTCGCGGCGATCTT
The DNA here is from genome assembly GCA_023392645.1 of Chloroflexota bacterium. Classification (GTDB taxonomy): domain Bacteria; phylum Chloroflexota; class Chloroflexia; order Thermomicrobiales; family UBA6265; genus JACCVC01. The sequence goes on from JAEVYR010000480.1 coordinate 456, forward strand.
CAGCAGCTCGTCCTTGACCTGCCTCGCCGCGACGCGGATGGCGGGGCCGATCGTCGCCTGCGTCGCGCTGCCGGAGCTGACCGGAGCGTAGGGCCCGGTACCGGTGTCGCCGAGGTGGAAGGAAATCCGGTCCAGCGGCAAGCCGAGCTCCTCGGCGGCGACCTGCGCCAGCCCGGTGCGGGTGCCGGTGCCGATATCCTGCGTGCCGGTGACGACATCGACCGAGCCGTCGCTGTTCATCTCGATCCAGCAGTAGCCCGGCGGGCTGCCGGCGCCGCCCACCCAGTCGTGGGCCGCGAAGCCGATACCGCGCCGCTTCGAGCCCTCGGGCGCCGGTTTCCGGTACGAATCCCAGCCGATTGCCTCGGTGACGCGGTCGTAGCAGAGCTCCAGTCCCTCCGGCAGCGAGTAGGGCTTTCCCTGCTTCTGGTCGGTCTCGGCGTAGTTGCGGCGGCGAAGCTCGACCGGGTCCAGCTCCAGCCGGCGCGCCAGCTCGTCCATTGCCTGCTCCAGCGCCCACGCCGCCTCGACGTGCCCCGGCGCCCGGAAGGCGACGGCCGGACCGGTGTTGGTGGCGACGTTGGCCTGCTTCGTATGGACGTTCTCGCATGAGTAGAGGGTTTGGTACATGCCGCTGACGTCGCTCGCCTCGCCGCCGGCGGAGTAGGCGCCGCGGTTGACCGCGATGTCGGCCCAGATTGCCGTCAGCGTGCCATCGTGGCGGGCACCGAGGCGGACCCGCTGCCGCGTCGCGGGGCGGTTGCCGACTGCGCGGTTCTCGGCGTCGCGGTCGAGCATCAGCTGCACGGGCCGGCCGGCCCGCTTCGAAAGCAGCGCCGAGATGACATCATGCTTCCACGCGATCTGCTTCGAGCCGAAGCCACCGCCCATGTGGTGCTTGATCACGCGGACGCGATGCTCGGGCAGCTTCAGCGCCTCCGCCACCTGCTGGCGGACGGTGAAGACGGATTGCGTCGAGTCCCAGAGCGTGAGGCGGTCGCCCTCCCACCAGGCAGTCGCGCCATGGGGCTCCATGCAGTTGTGCAGCGCCGACGACGAGTGGCAGGTGAGATCGACGGTGACGTCCGCGCCGGCCAGTCCGGCCTGGGCATCGCCCCGGTCGTAGACCGTCGGCTCCTCGGGGATGTTGCCTTCCGGCCAGATCTTCGGCGCGCCGTCGGTCATCGCCTCCTCGAGATCGGTGACGAACGGCAGCGGCTCGTATTCCACCTCGATCAGGCGAAGCGCGTCCGCGGCGATCTCCTCGGACTCCGCCGCGACGGCGGCGACCTCGTCGCCGGCGAAGCGCACGGTCGGGTCGAAGAGCTGCGAGTGCCCGTACCAGCCGATGCCGAGGTCGTCGGCCGAGCTGAGCACGGCGTGGACGCCGGGCAGCTTCGCGGCGGCGGAGGTGTCGATTCGTTTCACCCGCGCGTGTGGGAAGGGGCTGCGCAGCACCTTCGCATAACACTGGCGCGGCAGATGCACGTCGTAGGCGTAGCGCGCCGTGCCGGTGACCTTCTCCCGCCCCTCCAGGCGACGGTGCGACGCGCCGACGACGGCGAGCGGGGCATCGATACCCCACGTCGGCACATCGCCGCGTTCGGTCAGCTCGATCGTCGTCTTCTCGCCGGAGCCGGTGCGCTTGACGTCGATATCGGTCATGCCGCGCCTCCTTTCGCCCGCATCTGGTCGGCGGCACGGCGGCCGGCCTTCGCGATGTTGAGATAGGCGCCGCAGCGACAGATGTTGCCGGTGACGGCGCGTTCGATGTTGGCGTCGGAGGCACCGGGGTCGCCGGTGAGCAGCGCGTGCAGGCTCATGATCTGCCCGGAGGTACAGAAGCCGCACTGGAAGGCGTCGTCGTCGATGAACGCCTGCTGGAGCGGGTGAAGCTCCTGCCCGTCGGCGATGCCCTCGATGGTGGTGATGTCGCGGCCGTCGCAGTCGACCGCAAGCAGCAGGCAGGCGTACATCGCCCGGCCGTCGACGACGACGGTGCAGGCACCGCAGTCGCCGATGTCGCAGACCTTCTTGGTGCCGGTCAGCTCGAGAGCGTGGCGGATGGCGTCGAGCAGCGTTCGACGCGGCTCGACGAGGATGGCGTGGTCCTGGCCGTTGACGGTGAGCGTGACCGGCACACGGGACGTGCCCGGCGGGGCGATGGTCATGGAGAGGTCCTCTCTGGAAAGATGCGCGGCGGGAACAGGACCGGGGACGCCGGCCACCGTTTCGGCATCGGGCGCAAGACGGGTGCCAGCCTCGCGGCAAGCCGGGAGCAAACTGCCGCCCCTGGCCCCGCCCCGAGGTCGGCGGGACCAGCAATCACGTTCATTGGAAGGATGTTCCCCGGACGGAGGCATCACCCGCCGGGACTGGCGGCTTCCGCGGTCTCGGGCAGGTGCGAGCGCAGGCTCGTGCGTGCGAACAGCGTCGCGATGACGATGCCGACCTCGTAGAGCGCGTACAGCGGCACGGCGACCAGCGCCAGGTTGATCGGGTCGGAGGTCGGCGTCACGATCGCGGCGACGATGACGATGCCGAGGAAGGCGTACTTGCGCCACTTGCGCATCTGCCCGGGCGTGAGCAACCCGATCTTTGCGACGACGAACATGATCAACGGCAACTGGAACGATATTCCCAGCCCGAGCAGCAGCGCGACGTAGAAACTGACCGTCTCGTGCGCGTCGATGTTGAAGTCGATGTAGTCGCTCAGGAAGCCCGAGAGGAAGTCGAGCGCCCGCGGGATCGCGAAGAAATAGCCGTAGGCGACACCGGAAACGAACAGCAGCAGCATGAACGGGATCGAGGCGAAGACGAACCGCTTCTCCCGGCGCGTCAGCCCCGGCGCGAGGAAGGCGATGACCTGGTACACGATGTTGGGCAGCGTCACCCCGACAGCGATGTAGAGCGCGATCCGGAAGTAGATCATCACCGGGTCGGCGGGACTGCGAATGTCCAGCCCGCGGTCGCTGACGTTGGCTGCGGCGGTGATGTTCCCCAGCACGGTGGGCACGAGGATCGCGCCGAGGATGAAGCCGAGCACGACGCCGACGACGATCTTGACGATCCGGTCGCGGAGCTCCAGCAGGTGCTCCTGGAGCGTCATCTCCTCGAAGACCTCGGGCGCGTCCGGGTCATCCTCGGGAAGGAGGCTGGGCAGGTGCGACGTCCAGTCGCGGAAGCGGATGGTCATGGCGGTCGACTCCTCTCGCGGCGGCCGCGGCAGGCCGGTGAGGGCGTGCCGCTCGACGGTCAGCGACGGAAGAGACGACCAGAATGGAAC
>JAEVYR010000519.1 GCA_023392645.1 Chloroflexota bacterium
GTGTCGGTTGTCGGTGTGGTGGTCGTTGCCACGGCAGGTACCTCGTGAGCGGAACACAACGATCGAACCAAACAGATATGTCATTTCGAGCGCAGCGGCGAAGCCGCGGAGCCGAGAAATCTCTCGCGTTCGAGGTGTGCGGGCTCGATGCTCAGCGCCATCGTCGGGAGAGATTTCTCCGCGCGCGCCTAACGGCGCTTGGTCGAAATGACAATCAGTTTCATGGTTGCCTGAAGAGCGTCGCCTAATCCGCCAACCCCATCTTGCGGGAGATCACCAGCTTCAAAATCTCGCTGGTGCCCTCGCCGATCGTCAGGATCTTCGCGTCCCGGTAGAATCGCGGCACCGCCGACTCCTCGATGTACCCGAACCCGCCGTGGACCTGCATGTTCTCCTCGGCAGCCCGCACCGCGACCTCCGACGCGAACAGCTTCGCCATCGCCGCCGCCTCGGTCACCGGCTCGCCGGCGTCCTTCATCGCCGCCGCCCGGTAGGTCAGCAGCCGCGCCGCCTCGATCTGCGTCCTGAGCTCCGCCAGCTTGAACGCGATCGCCTCGAAGTGCGCGATCGGATGGCCGAACGCCTCCCGCTCGTGCGCGTATCGCATCGCCTGCTCCAGCGCGCCCTGCGCCAGCCCGACCGACATCGCCGCGACGCCGATCCGGCCCCCGTCGAGTGGCTCCAGGAAGACCCGCGCGCCCTTGCCGAGCTCGCCCAGCATCGCGTCGGCCGGCACCCGGCAGTCGTTGAACACGATCTCGCGCGTGTCCGAGGCGTGCCAGCCCATCTTGTGGTAGGGCGGCTGCGGCTCGAACCCGGGCGTGTCGACCGGCACGATGAACGCGGTCAGCTTCTCGCGGCCATCGTCGAGCGTCATTTTCGCGGTGACGATGCAAAACGCGCTGAGGTCGTTGCCGGCGTTGGTGATGAACGCCTTGGTGCCGTTGATCACCCAGCAGTCGCCGTCGCGGACGGCGGTGGTCAGCGCCGCCTGGACGTCGGAGCCTCCCCCCGGCTCGGTGCTGGCGAACGCGCCGAGCGTCTCGCCCTTCGCCAGCGGAACCAGCCAGCGCTGCTTCTGCGCCTCGGTGCCGAACAGTCGCACCGGCTCGCCGGCGATCGAGACGTTCGCGCCGACGGTGACGGCGACGGAAGAGTCGATCCGCGCCAGCTCCTCGACGACGACCGCCTGGGCGACCGCGCCCATGCCGAGCCCGCCGTACTCCTCGGGGAAGGCGACGCCCATCGCGCCGAGCTCGCCCAGCTTGCGAATCACGTCGGTAGGGAAGGTGTGGTCGCGGTCCCACGCGGCGGCGTGGGGCGCGATCTCGCGCTCGGCGAACTCGCGCACGAGCGTCTGGAGCTCCCGCTGGTCGTCGGTGAGCTCGAACGGCTGACATGAGGTCATCGTCGCCTCCTCGGGGTGGCCGCGCGCTTCGTCGCGCCCGGCTCCGGTCAGATCTGCCGTCTGGTGTGGGGCCAGTATAGGGCATCGGGATCGGAGGAAGGTTTCGTGCATGGCATCCCTCCACCCCGACGCTTCCCGGAACTGGCATAATCGATGGACCCGAGGGTCCCCATCGTCGCCTGCCCGCATTCAGTGGATCCGCGTCACGGATGGAATCTCCACCACCCTCCACGAGCCCAACATCCGAGGCCCGGCGGCAAGCTGCCGGGTCCACGCGGGACCGTGCCACCAGCAACCTGCCGGTCATGCTGACATCCTTCGTGGGCCGTGAGGATGAGCTCGCCCTGGCGATATCGCTGCTCGAGCGACCGGATGTTCGCCTCCTGACCCTGACGGGTCCCGGCGGGATCGGCAAAACCCGGCTCGCGATCGAGATCGCCGCTGGAAGCCGCGCGCTGTTCCCCGATGGCGTGCGGTTCGTCTCGCTGGCCGCGATTCAGGCCCCGGCGATGGTCTTGCCGGCCGTCGCCGCCGCGCTCGGTCTCCACGAGCTCGATGGCCCGGGCATCGACGACATCGTGGCGTCGGCTCTCGGCAGTTCCAGCGTTTTGCTCGTCATCGACAACTTCGAGCATGTGCTGGACGCCGCGCCATCCCTGACGACGCTACTGTCCCGATGCCCGGGTCTCAAGATTGTGGCGACCAGCCGCAGCCTGCTTCGCGTGGAAGGCGAGCACGCCCTCCCCGTGCCGCCGCTCCTGCTGCCACGCGCGAAGGCGACGATGACACCTGCCGAATGGCGTCGTGTCCCGGTCATCGCCCTGTTCATCGAGCGCGCCGGAGCCGCCGATCCGTCGCTGACCTGGAGTCCGGCCGATATCCTGCGCCTTGTCGAGATCTGCGAGCGTCTGGATGGCCTGCCGCTGGCCGTCGAGCTGGCCGCGACCCGGGTGCGCCACTTCACGATCGCCGAAATCAACGATCGATTGAACGACCTGCTGCCGCTGCTGGTCGACGGCTCGCGGGATCACCCGAACCGGTTGCGGACGATGCGAAACGCGATCGCCTGGAGCTACGACCTGCTCTCCCCGGAAACCCGGGAGATGCTGCGACAGGCATCGGTGTTCAGGAGCGGGTTCACCCTGGACGCCATCGCGGCGGTATCGCGCGATCTGGCCGCCGGCGCCGCGAACACGGGAGCGGGCGTTGTGCCGTCGATCGAGGAACGCCTCTCCGCGTTGATCGACGCCAGCCTGCTGATCCGGGACACCGAGCCGGTCGCGGGGACGACGCGCTACCGCATGCTGGAAACGATTCGGGACTATGCGTCGGAACAGTTGGCGGCGAGCGGCGAGGACGAACGCGCGCGACGCGCGCATGCGATGTACTTCACCGCATACGCCGCGCGGCACGAAATCGTTGAGCTGGTCCCGGAGCACGTCCACGCCATGGACCAGCTCACTGCCGAGCAGGACAACCTGCGCGCCGCGCTGACCTGGCTGCTGGAGTCCTCGGATCGCGAAAGCTTCGGGAAGCTCGTCGCCGCGCTCGGACAGTTCTGGCTGGCGCAATCCAACTATCAGGAAGGCAAAACGTGGTTCGAGCGCGCCCTAGCGGTGCGTCCAGCTCCGGTCGACTCGGCGAGCATCCTGGTATCGCTCGGCATGACCGAGATCTTCCAGGAGGAGAACGCGGCTGCCGAGGCGCACCTGACGCGAGGCGCGACGGCCTGCCTGGAGCAGGGCGACTCGCACAGCGCCGCGTTGGCCCTGATCGGTCTTGCCGGGTTGGCCGTCGCGCGTGGCGACAGCGCGCGCAGCACGCGACTCCTGGACGAATCGCGGAAAGCCGCGACCGCCATACCCGATACGCGGTTGTCCGGAATCATGTCGGGATGGGTGTCGATCAACCTGGCGGTGGTGGCGCGCACAACGGGGGACGGCGAATCGGCCGAACGCCACATCGACGATGCGCTGGAACGGTTCAAGGCGGAGCATTTCTCGGTCGGGACGATGATGGCGCTGGGTGACCTTGGCGATCTGGCGCGCGATCGGGGCGAATGGGCGCGGGCGCTGTCGCTGTACAAGAAGGCGCTGACCGCGGGCCGGACCGACCAGGCGAAACGCATCGTGATCGAGATCATCGAATCGGTCGCCATCGTCGCCGCGCACCTTGACCACCTGGAACGCGGCGCGACGCTTCTCGGCGCCGCCGAGGGGTTGCGGGCGCGAATCGGGCTGCGCTATCGGCAGCCCAAAAACCGATCGTCGCTGGAAATGGCGAGCGAAACGGCCCGTCAGGGTCTGCCGGCCAAAACGTTCTCGGCCGCCTGGGACGCCGGCCGGAGCCTGTCGGAGCGCCAGGCCGTCGCCTGCGTGCTCGAGCTCGACGACCGCGCCGCGAGCCCGCCATCAGTCTCGTTGACCCCGCGCGAGCTCGAAATCCTTCACCTGCTGGCGACCGGCATCACCGATCCGGAAATCGCGGACGCGCTGTTCATCAGCGTTCGCACGGTCGAACATCACGTTGCCAGCGTGTTCCGGAAGTTCGGCGTTCGCACCCGCGCCGCGGCGACAGCAACCGCGATCGCCGCCGGCCTGGTGCGGGCCGGCGGTCTCGCGCAGGTCGCGCGGCTCACACCCCCGGACACCCCATCAACACCAACCGATGCCTACCCGTCTCGCGGTGAATGAGCCCCGAGCAGTCATATGGGTACCCGGCATCTCGCCAACTGGGTACTTGTACGGATTGTCCCGTACGCCGTTGTGGCGCACCGTGGGGTAGGACCCGGCGGAGCGCCTGTGCTCCCCACACCACCTCCCGTATGCGGGGACGATGTGCCGCCAGTGCGCCAGGCATCCCCGCGAGGCAAAGGGGCGACCAATGACCGCGCTTCGCCATCGCTCGATCCCTCAACGACTCACCGCCTCCCGGCTCACCCGTCGCCAGGCCCTGGCGCGAGGGGGCGTCGGCCTCGCCGCCGGGGTCCTCATCGCCTCCGGCCTGTCGACCCGCGCAGGCGCCCAGACCCCGGCACCCGAGCTGGGCGCCGATGATTTCACCGGTCTCGTCGACATCGGCGGCCGGAAGCTGTACGTCGAAAGCGCCGGCTCCGGCAGCCCTGCCGTCGTGCTCGAAGCCGGCCTGCTCGGTCGGTCGGACGTCTGGAGCCGCGACCTCGAGCAGCCCGAGGGCGAGCGCCAGATGGTGTTCCCCGGCGTGGCCGAGTTCACCCATGTCTTCACCTACGATCGACCGGGAACCATCGGCGAGGTCAATCCCGCGCTCGAGCCGTACGGGCCGCTCTTCTATCCGAGTCGCAGCGATCCCGTTCCCATGCCCCGGACGTTTCAGGACATGGCGGACGACGTCGACGCCGTGCTCAGGCTCTCGGGACAAACTGGCCCCTACGTGCTGGTCGGTCACTCCATGGGCGGCCTGTTCATGAAGTACTACGCCATGACCCGGCCCGACGCCGTGGCGGGGCTGGTGCTCGTCGACGCGACCACGGAAGACGTATGGGACAGCTTCCGCGCGAAACTTTCACCGGACGACTGGGCCGGGTTCGAGCAGGCCACGGTGGAGAATCCGGAGCTGAAAGCCGCCTACCCGGATGCCGAGTTCCTCCTGACCGCTCCCCTGGCCGACGACCCGAATATGGCCGAGGTCCGGCGAGCGCGCGAAGCGACACCACTGAAACCGATGCCAATGGTGGTGCTCACCCACGGCATTCCGTTCGAGGCGCCCTTCCCGACGTGGCCCGTGGAGGAGATGGAGCAGGTCATGCTCGACAACCAGATGCGTGTGGTGCAGTCCGTGCCTGGCGCGAAGCACATCGTCGCCGAGGAAAGCGGTCACAACATCCATCAGGACCAGCCGGAGCTCGTGATCGAGGCGATCCGCATGGTCGTGGACGCCGTGCGCGATCCATCCACGTGGACGAGCTGAGCCCCGTTCGACCCCGCCGGATGACGGCCGGTTGGAAGTCAGGCTCGACGTGACGCAAGGGGAGCGGTGATGCCAGCGCTGCTGATTCGCCACCGGGTTGCGGACTATCCCTCCTGGAAGCGGGTGTTCGACGAGCAGGCCTCGACCCGATGGGCGAACGGATGCCGGGGCGGGCGAATCTTTCGCAATGCCGACGATCCCGGGGAGATGCTGGTGCTCCTCGACTGGGACGACCCTCGCCGGGCCAGGCTCTACGCGCAGTCCGACGAGCTGCACGAGTCGATGGAGCGGGCAGGAATCACCGACGATCTCGATCTGTGGATTCTTGACAGTCTGCACGACGTTCCCGGGTGAGCGTCGACCGCAGACCGCCCACAACCCTCACGACGCGCTTCATGACAAGGACTGGCTTTCCGTAATGCCACGTCACGCAGCCAGCGGCCCCGCCGTTCTCCCGGGCAAACCCATCATTCGCAGTACCCGCGTTCCGGTCTGGCTCATCGTCCGGCTTGTCGAAGCTGGCCAGTCTCCCGAGCAGATCGTCGCCGACTCTCCAGACCTGACCGTCGAAGACGTCGACGCGGCCATCGCCTGTGCCACTCGATTCGCCATTCCCGTCGCAATCCTGCAGGCCCATCCCACCGTGGGCGGGCGCGTGCGATGGCACCACCGACGACTGCCCGGGCACAGAGACCTGCATCCACCGGTGTGGCGTTGCGACCAACCCTCCACAGCGGTTCCCGGCGCGATCGCGCTTCGCCCCGCGTGACGGCATGACAGGTCGATCCTGATTGCTGGCGCCCGGACGACTACCACCGCGCCTCGCCTCTCCGTGTCGCGCCTGGACCGACCCGCCATAGGCATGCGCTATAATCGGTCCGTACACCTCAAGCGAGAGCCCGCCACGCGCGTCCGGACCCCGCCGGGTCGCCGTCGGATTCCCGGTTTCTCGCACAACCGAAAAGGAGCGATCAATGGCGATCGACACCACCGGGGCTTCGGACAGGGCCGTCCACCACGCCTTCGCGGGGCACTCCACCCCTCCGGGCTCCCTCCATCTCCCGCTCGACCACGTCGACGTCGGCGCGGGGACGATCACCGCCACCGTGGCGCCCCCCTCGACCGGCGACGCCGGTCTCTCGTCCGAGACGCTGCGCGAGATGTACGAGACCCTCGCCCTCGCGCGCGGGCTCGACGAGCGCATGTGGCAGCTCAACCGCTCCGGCAAGGCTGCCTTCATCGTCTCCGGGCAGGGTCACGAAGGCGCCCAGATCGGCGCGGCGTTCGCGCTCGACCGGACGAAGGACATCCTCCTGCCGTACTACCGCGACCTCGCCTTCAGCCTCGCCTTCGGCCTCACCGCCGAGGATGTGATGATGGCCGCGCTCGCCAGGGCCCCCGATCCGACCTCCGGCGGCCGCCAGATGCCCGCCCATTACGGCTCGCGCAAGCACCGCATCATCACCAGCTCCAGCCCCGTCGCCACCCAGGTGCCGCACGCCACCGGCACCGCCTACGCCGCGAAGCTGCGCGGCACCGGGCAGGTTTCGATCACCTGCTTTGGCGAGGGCGGCTCCTCCAAGGGCGACGTCCACGAGGCGTTCAACTTCGCCGGCATCCACAAGCTGCCCGTCATCTTCTTCTGCGAGAACAACCGCTACGCCATCTCCGTCCCGGCCGAGAAACAGGTCGCGATCGACAACGTCGCCGACCGCGCCGCCGGCTACGGCTTTCCCGGCGTGATCGTCGACGGCACCGATGTCCTTGCCGTCTACGAGGTCGTGCGCGAGGCCGCCGAGCGCGCCCGCCGCGGCGACGGGCCGACGCTGGTCGAGGCCAAGCTCTACCGCTTCCAGCCGCACACCTCCGACGACGACGACCGCCAGTACCGCGATCCCGAGGAGGTCAAGGCGTGGAAGGCGCGCGACCCGCTGCTCCTCTTCGAGCAGCGCCTGCGCGAGCTCGGCGTGCTGAGCAACGACGACGTCGAAACCATCGCGCGGCAGACGCGCGAGACCGTCGACGCCGCCACCGACGCGGCCGACGCCGCCGATTACCCCGATCCCGCGACATTCGACCAGCACGTGTACGCCTGACGGGAGGGTTTGACATGGTAGAGACCATCGAGCGACCGACCACACTTGAGGAGCGCCCGGCGGAGGCGGCCACCGTCACCTTCGTC
>JAEVYR010000524.1 GCA_023392645.1 Chloroflexota bacterium
CGTTGCGGCCCGATCAAATCCGCGTCGTCGGCGAGACGCTGCCGAACGTGAGCGTCTACGACATCGGCGAGAAGTTCGGCACGATCGGGCTGGTGCTGCACGCCCCGCGGTTGGTGCCGCATATCGATGTCGAGGATGCGCTGCACCACGACGCCGACGTGGTCGAGATCACCACCTATCGCAGCGAGGTCTACGCGCCCGGCAGTCGCCACCCGGCCGTCACCTTCGGCCACGCCATCACCGGCGACCTGGCCCGGCGCGATTTCACGATCAACGCGATCGCCGTCAACGCCGCCACCGGCGCTGTCGTCGATCCCTTCCACGGTCGCGCCGATCTGGCGATGGGGGTGATCCGGGCAGTCGGGAACGCCGGCGAACGCTTCGCCGAGGACCCGCTGCGGCTGTTGCGCGCCGCCCGCTTCGCGGCGCAGCTCGGATTCAGCATCGAGTCCGCGACCTTCGAGGCGATGGTCGACCAGGCCGAGGCGCTGAAGACGGTCAGCGTCGAGCGCGTGTTCCATGAGCTGACGCGGTTGCTGATCGCGCCGTACGCCGATCACGGGCTCGACGTGCTGCTGGAGACAGGATTGCTCATCGTCGCCCTGCCGGAGTTGATGCCGCTGGCGCGAGCCGCCGACCAGCACCCCGGCATCCATCGCGAGAAGGATCTCTGGGACCACACCAAGCGCGTCGTCATGCAGGCGCCGCCGCGCCCGACCGTGCGCTGGGCCGCGCTGCTGCACGATGCCGCCAAGCCGCTCACCCGGTCTGTCGACGCCAGCGGCGAGACGCACTTCTTCGGGCACGAGCGGGTCGGCGCCGATATCGCCGGGGCGATGTTGCGGCGGCTCAACGCCGACCGGAAGACGATTCGGGACGTCACCCGGATGGTCGATTTTCACCTGCGACCGGCTGGCTACAACGCCCGGACGTGGACCGACAGCGCGGTTCGCCGATTGGCGCTGGAGATCGGCGACCTGATGCCGGACCTGCGCGACCTCGTCGCCGCCGATGTCACCTCGGCGCGGGAGGACAAGCGCCGCGCCGCCGCCGCGCGCGTGCAGGGTCTGCGCGATCACCTCGCCCTGCTGGAGGAACAAGCGGCGCTCGATCGGTTGCAGAGTCCACTGGACGGCAACGCGTTGATGGCGATGTTCGACCGCCCGCCGGGCCGGTGGATCGCCGACGTCAAGAACCACCTGCGGGAGCTGGTGATCGACGGCGAGTTGTCACCGGACGACACCGCGCGCGCCGCCGACATCGCCCGCGAGCTGGTTGAGACGATGGATTCCTGAACCGGCATCGCGCCGACCATGCTGGCCGCCCTGACGGCGGGGGGTGAGCGGGCCGAGCCCAGTGCGACAGGCCGTGCGCCGATGATCGATACTGACGATGAACGCGGGGCGGCGCCATCCCGGCGGCGCCCCGGCATGGCTCCATCATCCCCAGGAGAGCACCAGTGGCCGAGGCACAGGATCGCGTGCGGGCGCAGTACGGCAAGGTCGGCGACGCGTACGTCACGAGCAAGGGGCACGCCGGCGGCGGCGATCTCGCGCGGATGCTGGCGCTCGCCGATCCGAAACCGACCGACACACTGCTCGATATCGCCACCGGCGGGGGCCACGTCGCCCGCGTGATCGGTCCCCACGTCGGTCGGGTGATCGCCTCCGACCTGACGCCCCAGATGCTCGACCATGCGATCCCCTACCTGCGCGAGCAGGGGCTGGCGAACGTCGAGCGGCTCGTCGCCGACGCGCAGGACCTACCGCTGGCGGATGCTTCGATCGATATCGTCACCTGCCGGATCGCGCCCCACCACTTTCCCGACCCCGCCGCGTTCGTGGCCGAGGTCGCACGAGTGTTACGGCCGGGCGGTCGCTTCCTGCTGGTTGACAGCACGGTGCCGGATGGCCCGGTGGGCGCGTTTTTCAACGCCTACGAGGCCGTACGCGACCCTTCGCACGTGCGCTCGCTGACCGAGGCGGAGTGGATCGACCTGCTGGAGCGCAACGGGCTCCGGCTCGAGGCGGTCGAGTCGTTCCGCAAGCGGCACGAATTCGAGGACTGGACGACGCGGATGCAGGTTTCCGGGGCGGATCGCGATCGCCTGCGGGCGATGATGCGCGACGCCGGCGAAGCGGTGCACGCGGCGTTCGAGGTCGATTTCGACCCCCAGACGGGCGAGGTCAGCTCGTGGGTCGACACCAAGACGCTCTTCGTTTGCCATCGCTGAGCTGGCCTCATGTCGGTGCGCGCATCCTCGCGGGCTGGAACTCAAGGCAGGTCATATGGTAGACGGGAACATCATCGCCACTGAGGCGGACGCCATCGCGGAGTACATCACCTGACTACCATCACCGACCGACCGCGTGTTCTCGTCGTCGACGACGAGGAAAACATCCGGTTCCTCGTCACCAGCGCGCTCGGGCTGGCGGGGATGGATACCGAAACCGCCGCGACCGGTCGAGAGGCGCTCGACCGGATCGTCACCTGGCGCCCGGACGCCGTGGTGCTCGACATCATGCTGCCCGATCTCGACGGGTTCGCTGTGCTTCAGCGCCTGCGCGACCGCGGCCACCGGGTGCCGGTCGTGTTCCTGACCGCGCGCGGCACCACCGAGGACCGCGTGCGCGGGCTCAGCGATGGCGGTGACGACTACCTGGTGAAGCCGTTCGACGTGGCCGAGCTCGTGGCGCGGGTACAGCTGCGCTTGCGCCGCGCCGGTGATCCCGCCGACAGCCGGCGGTTGCGCTGCGCCGACCTGGAGATCGATACCGATCGCCACGAGGTGATCCGGGCGGGTCGGCTCGTTCACCTCTCCCCGACCGAGTACAAGCTGCTGCACTACCTGATGGTCAACGCCGGACGCGTGCTGACCCGCGAGCAAATCATCGACAGGGTCTGGTCGTATGACTTCGGGGGCGACCCGTCGATCGTCGACACCTATGTCAGCTACCTGCGCCGCAAGGTCGACGCCGAAGAGCCGAAGCTGATCCACACCGTGCGCGGGTTCGGGTTCACGCTGCGGCGCGAACCATGAGCCTGCGCGCCCGGCTGCTGCTTGTGCTGGGCGTCCTGGCGATTGCCTACGTCGTCGCGGCGGTCCTGATCGTCTCGTCGCAGCGGGACTTGCTCCTGACGCAGGTGGACGAGCGCCTGCGGTCGGTCACGCCGAGCGACATCGCCGGCCTGGCGGGGCCGCCGCAGGTCAATGCCGGTGGTGACGTCGTCCGGTCTCCATTTTCGGAACTGTACGTCGCCGTGATCCGCGCCGATGGCGCCGTGGCGAGCCTGCTCGTCGGCAACCTGCCCGGCGTGCCCGATGTCGAGGCGGCGGTGCGGGCGACCGGCGGGCAGGGGCTCGCCACGGTCGACGCGTCCGAGGGCGCGGGCCGGTACCGCGCGCTGGTGCAACTGGACCCCCAAAGCGGCGACCTCCTGATCGTTGCGCAGCCGCTCACCGAGCTCGATGCCGCGGTGGCGGGCCTGTCGCGAACGCTCTGGATCGTCGGCGGCATCATCGCGGCCGGGCTCGGGGTGGCGTTCTTCTGGATCGAGCGGCTGGGTCTGCGTCCGATCGCGCGGGTGACCGCCACCGCCGAAGCCATCGCGGCCGGCGATCGTTCGCAGCGGGTCGAGGTGGCCGACGCGCACACCGAGGCCGGCAAGCTCGGTCATGCCTTCAACCTGATGCTCGACGAGCGGGACGCGACCGAGGCGCGCCTGCGGCAATTCGTCGCCGACGCCTCGCACGAGCTGCGGACACCGCTGACCTCGGTGCGCGGGTACCTCGACCTCTACGAACAGGGCGCCTTCCGGGGCGAGGGCGAGCTCGATGACGTCGTGCGACGGTTGACCTCCGAGGCGACCCGCATGCAGGGGCTGGTCGAGGATCTGCTCGCGCTGGCGAGCCTGGACGAGAGACTCCCCCTGCACATCGTTGATGTCGATATCGGCCGCCTGGTGCGGGATGCGGCGCAGGATGCCCGGGCGGTCCAGCCCGAGCGGCCGATCGAGGTGCGGTTGCCCGAACGCGGGCCGGACGCGCGGGGCGACGAGGCATGGCTGATCCAACTGGTGGGCATTCTCGTCGCCAACGGGCTGGCGCACACGCCCGTAACAGCGGCGGTGACGCTCTCCGCCGTGAATGATGGCGACGTGGTCGTCATGACCGTGTCCGATCGCGGACCCGGACTCGAGCCGGAGATGGCGGCGCACGTCTTCGACCGATTTTGGCGCGGCGAGGCCGGCCGGAGCCGTGCCGTCGGTGGTGGCGCCGGGCTGGGGCTGGCGATCGCGCGGTCGATCGCTGAGGCCCACGGCGGCACCATCGCGCTGGAAACCGCGCCCGGCGCGGGCAGCGCCTTCACCGTTCGCCTGCCGGCCGCGCGGGATGTCCCCACGGCCGGATACGGGACAGCATGATGCCGCTCAAGCGGTGGGCCCACCGCTTCTCGTTGGCCGCTGCCTGATGTGCTTTCCATCCTTCGACGCCGCTCAGGACGAGCTCGGGGCCGCTGGATGGGACATGCCGCGGCGGAATGGGCGGAAATCATCCGGATTCAGCACAACGCCTTTCGAGCGCTTGTCGCTCGTCAGCGCACATAATCCGGGCCGGCGACAGGGTAGAATAGACGTGCATGAATATGCACCTATGAGGAGGCGCGGGATGATCGGCACAACGACGTGGTTTGGCCGGTGGCTGGCGCGATCCGGCGCGACGGGAGCGCTCGGACGCGTCCTGCTCGTGATCGGGATGGTGTGGGCGATTGCTTCGACGCTGCTGTCGAGCGACGTCCTCGCCCAGGCGGAGACGGCGCCGATCGGCGATGACGGACCGGTGATGGTGATTCCGGTCACCGGGACGATCGAGCCGGGGCTCGGGCACTATCTCAATCGGTCGATTTCGGACGCCGAGAGCGCCGGCGCCTCGGCGATCGTGCTCGATATCAACACGCCGGGCGGCCGCCTCGACACCGTGCTGGAGATGCGCGACGCCATTCTCGACACCGACATCCCGGTGATTGCCTTCGTCAATCGCGAGGCGTTCTCGGCCGGCGCGCTGATCACGATCGCCAGCGACCAGATCTGGATGACCCCCGGTGGCGTCTTCGGCGCCGCGACGCCGATCGACGGGGGCGGCAACACCGCCAGCGAGAAGACGATTTCGGCGGTGCGGTCGACTTTCCGCGCGACCGCCGAGCAGCAGGGGCGTGACCCGGCGATCGCCGAGGCGATGGTCGATCCCGCCGTCGAGATCGATGGGCTCGACAGCAGCACCTCGCTGCTCACGCTTTCGACCGAACAGGCGCGGGCGCACGGGTACGCCGATGGCGTCGCCAGCTCGCGCGACGACCTGCTGACGCAGCTCGGGCTCGACGGGCGCGAGGTGACCGTTGCCTCGCCGACGCTGATGGAGCGCGCGACACGCTTCATCACCGACCCGGTGGTGGCGTCCTTGCTGATCCTCGCGGGGCTGGCGCTGATCGTGGTCGATGGCTTCGTCGGCGGGCTGGGCATCGCCGCGCTGGTGGGGGCGGGGCTGCTCGGGCTCTTCTTCTGGGGGCACATGATCGCTGACCTGGCGGGCTGGGAGGATCTCATCCTCATCGTCGTCGGGCTGGTGCTGATCGGTATCGAGATGTTCGTGATCCCCGGCTTCGGCGTCGCGGGCATCCTCGGGTTGCTCTCGCTGGTCGGCGGGCTGGTGCTGTCGATGACCTGGCGCGGCTTCGGCGATCCCGGGTTCGCCGAGGAGGCTGGCGGCACGCTGCGCACGATGCTGATCACGCTGGCGGCGACGGTGTTCGTGATCGCGCTCTTCTCATGGGCCTTGCCGCGGCTGGTGCCGTCGGTGGCGCACAAGGCGCGCGGTCCACAGCGGCTGACCTTGTCGGCGACCGTCGACGAGGGCGGCAGCGAAATGTCGAGGCCGGGGCGGTTCACCCGGATTCTCGGCGGACACGATGTTGTCGAGCGAGATGCCGCCGGACACACCGCGATTCCATCGCGGCCGCGCTCGGAAGCGTCACTTCCGCGCGATCACGGCCTGTAGCCCTCGACGGTGCATGTCACAATTCATGGAACACGGGGCCGATGGCCGTACGTAGCGACCAATGGTGGGGCGGGCCAAGCCCCGATGTGAACGAGGAGCGTTGATGGAAGCGAATGTTGGCTTGATCGTCGGGATCGTGATTCTGGTCCTGGTGATCTTCTTCTTCTTTTACTTCGTGCCGGTGGGC
Source organism: Chloroflexota bacterium (assembly GCA_023392645.1). Classification (GTDB taxonomy): domain Bacteria; phylum Chloroflexota; class Chloroflexia; order Thermomicrobiales; family UBA6265; genus JACCVC01. The sequence continues at coordinate 6,243 of JAEVYR010000524.1, forward strand.
TTGTGGATCACCGCGATCTTTTCCGGTGCGCGGGTCGGGCTCGGCACGCTGGTCGGGATGCGCCTGCGCAAGGTGAGCCCCGGCGACATCGTGCGGCCCTATATCAGCGCGACCAAGGCCGGTCTCGACCTCCGGGTCAGCCAAATGGAAGCGCATTACCTCGCCGGCGGCAACGTCGAGCGGGTGGTGCAGGCATTGATCTCGGCCGATCGCGCCAACATCGACTTGCCGTGGCAGCGCGCGACGGCGATTGACCTCGCCGGTCGCGACGTGCTCGAAGCGGTGCAGGTCTCGGTCAACCCGAAGGTCATCCAGACGCCGCGCGTGTCGGCGGTGGCCAAGGATGGCATTCAGCTCGTCGCGGTGGCCCGGGTCACGGTGCGGGCGAATATCGACCGGCTCGTCGGCGGCGCCGGCGAGGAAACGATCATCGCTCGCGTCGGCGAGGGCACGGTGTCGGCCGTCGGCTCCTCGGCGTCGCACAAGACGGTGCTGGAAAATCCCGATGCCATTTCGAAGCTGGTGCTCCAGCGCGGGCTCGACGCCGGCACGGCGTTCGAGATTCTCTCGATCGATATCGCCGACGTGGATGTCGGCCGGAACATCGGCGCCGAGCTGCAGACCGATCAGGCCGAGGCGGACAAGAAGATCGCCCAGGCGAAGGCGGAGGAGCGCCGCGCGATGGCGATGGCCGCCGAGCAGGAGATGCGCGCGAAGGTGGTCGAAGCCGAGGCGCAGGTGCCCATGGCGATGGCCGAAGCCTTCCGCAACGGCAACCTCGGCGTGATGGATTTCTACAAGATGGAGAACATCCAGTCCGACACGCGCATGCGTGGCTCGATCGCCGGCGACGAACAGGACCAACCGCTGCGCTAGCCGGCAACCGGCGGGCCCCGATCAGCTCGGCCCGCGTCCCGCGTGTCAGGTGACGCGCCATCGCCCGGCGAAAGGCATCCGACATGGATTACGGCGACATCATTCGCCTGATCGTCTTCGGCTTCATCTTTCTCAGCTTCTTCAGCGGCCTCTTCGGCAAGAAGGATGGCAAGAAGAACGAGCAGAAGCCGAAGCAACAGCAACCGAAGCCGCAACCGGAGCGCCCGACCGAGCTCTCCGAGAGCGGCGGTCCGACCCAGCCGCAACCCCGGCCGCGTCCGGTCATCATCGCCGAGCCGGCCGGGCCGATCGAGGTCTACACCGGCGAGGGCATGTCGCGGACCGAGGCGCGCCGGGAGGAGCTGCGCGAGCGCTTCGGTGACGAGCTGCAGGCGCGGGCGCGCGAGAAGCGCTCGCGCGAACCGCTCGAGCGGGATATCCGCGACACCGACGGGCCGATGCTCGAGCGCGACATCAGCGATATGCCGTCCATCGCCGAGGAGCTCGATCCGGAGAACCGTCCCCGGCGACAACGGCAGCAGGAGCTGCGCCGGCGCCGACGGGTCGTCGAGGGTGGCGATGTGTTGCGACGCTCGCTCAAAAATCCGGAGACGCTGGAGCGCGCCTTCATCGTCAAGGAAGTCCTCGACCGCCCGATCGCGCTCCGCGGCGACCGGTAACACCGCGCACGCTCGACGACGTCCTGGCGGCGGCTGGCCCTTTCGGCTGGCCGCCGCTTCTGTCTGGTCGTCCCGATCGCTATGATGTGGGGCACGATGCACAGGCATCACCGGGTCCGAATCCAGGTGCCCTTCGCCGCTTGCGATGGAGACGACTCCGATGCAGGAGGTTCCCCTCGCCGACCCGGCAGCCGCCGAGCCCGATCCCATGCCGGTCGCGGTGCGAATCCAGATTCTCGCGACCGAGCACTGGAGCCTGCTCGCCAACCGCAGCATGATCTGGAACGAGATCTTCACGCGGACCGGCATGTTCCTCACCACCCTCTCCGCGGCCGCCGTTGCGATCGCGCTGGTGGCGCAGGCAACCGAGTTCGGCGCGAACTTCCGAATCTTTTCGCTGCTGGTGCTGCCGGTCGTGCTGCTCCTCGGCGTCGGAACCTTCATCCGGCTCAACGAGGCGCTGGAGGAGGACTTCTGGCTGGTGGTGGGCATGAACCGCCTCCGGCGGGCGTACTTCGACATCGCGCCGGATTTGGAACGGTATTTCGTCACCAGCGGCTTCGATGACGTGCCAGGCTTCATGCAGTCGTACAGCGCCTTCGGCCGGTCGGCCCGGATGAATGTCACCCCGGGGCGGGTGCTCTCCAGCTCGGCGGCAATCGTTGGCATTCTCGACTGCGTGCTGGTCGGGATCATCGCGGCGCTGCTCGCCAACCTCGCCACCGGTCAGGGCGCCGTCTACCTCACGGTCGGGGTGCTCGTCGGCTTCACAGCCGCGGTGGTCCTGACCGGCGTGGTGCCGTATCGAGCCATCACGCGAGCGATGAACGAGTACGAACCCCGCTTCCCGCGGGATGTTTGACGCGATCCGACGAAGTGGTGCCGCCGGGGGGCCCGCTCACCGCGCCGTAGAGTG
>JAEVYR010000507.1 GCA_023392645.1 Chloroflexota bacterium
TTGTGCGCGAGGGTTTCCCTGCCTTGCGGGGCAACGTGCGGATGCGCGTGGCGCGGCGATCGCACAAGGTCGCCACCGTCGCCGCGTTCCAGGTGTTCCCGCCGGACGAGCGCTGGCATCTCGATGCGCTGCTCGCGCTGGATCCCGAAGATGGCGCCGCGCTCGATGCGGTGCTCCGTCGCGGCGTTACCGATGCTGGCAGCGCCGGGGCACGCCGAGTGTTCGCGCACATCGAAAGCGATGTGACCATCGATGCCGCCCTGCGGCGATCGGGCTTCGTGTCCTACCAGACCGAGTCGATATTCATGCTGCTCGACCGCCCCGCCAGCCAAACGCGGCCATCGCACGTGCGACGCGCCCAACCGGCTGACGCATGGGGCATCCACCAGTTGTACCTGGAGCTGGTGCCGCGCCAGGTGCAGTACGCTGAAGCGGTGACCAGCCGTCGCTGGGACCGGCCACAGCCGCTCAAGCCCGGTGCGCGGCGCGCGAGTGGCTGGGTGATCGAGGATCACGGCCGTATTCGCGCCCACGCCCGCGTCTCGACGCTCGAAGACCCGCGTGTCGTGCGGCTCGACATCCTGATCGACCCGCACCTTCGCGCCTTGACGACCGACTTGATCATGACGGCCGCCACCGAGGCCGGAAACTTGCATGGCGTCCCATGCGTGGTCGCCGTACCCGGATATACACAGGAGCTCAGCCAACCTTTGCAGGACATCGGATTCTTTCATGTTGGAGACCAGACGGCCTGGGTGTGCTACACCACCGTCCCCGCCCGCTCGTACATCGTCGCGGTCGATACTCGCGTGCCGGCAAGCGCCGAAACCCAGCGGTCCCGCGTGCCTGGGTTCGGCGGCGCCGGCATGAGCCTCGTGGAGCCGGTGGGGCAGGCCGAATCGATGTCGATCGGCGCCAGCGGGACTGAGGACCACATCCTGGATCTTGCGCGATCGCGATCGCGGTCGCCTCGTGGGAAGGTGTGAAGCGCTTGAACGCTGCAATCCATCCACCAGACATCGACGCGCGCGGCGGTGCGGAGTATGCAGTCACCGACAACCTGACGGATTTGCTGGCCGTGCTGCCGGGTCGCATTGCCGAGGCCATTCGCGGGCATGAAGCCGTCGCCAGCGGCAGCTTGATCGAGGTCGTGATGGACCTCGGCCGCCACGCCGAGATGCGCTTCCAGCAGGGTGAGGTGACGCTCGACGACATCGAGGTGTCGCGGGACGATCTGGAGGCCGTCGCCGAGCGCATCGGCCAGTTCGGCGCCGACAATCGCGCCGGCATCGAACGCACGCTCCATCGGATCTCCGCCATTCGCAACCGCAATGGCGATATCGTCGGGCTTACCTGCCGGGTCGGACGCGCCGTCTACGGCACGATCACCGTCATCAGTGACCTGATCGAGTCGGGCGAAAGCATCCTGTTGCTCGGTCGGCCAGGTGTCGGCAAGACGACGATGCTGCGCGAGACGGCGAGGGTACTGGCCGACGATCTTCGCAAACGCGTGGTGATCGTCGACACCAGCAACGAGATCGCCGGCGACGGCGACATCCCGCACCCGGCCATCGGCCGGGCCCGCCGGATGCAGGTGCCGACGCCCGAGGCGCAACACGCGGTGATGATCGAGGCGGTCGAAAATCACATGCCCGAGGTCGTCGTGATCGACGAGATCGGCACCGAGCTGGAGGCCGGAGCCGCGCGGACCATTGCCGAGCGCGGCGTCCAGTTGATCGGCACCGCCCACGGCAACACGCTCGAAAACCTGATGCTCAACCCGACGCTTTCCGACCTGGTTGGCGGCATCCAGAGCGTCACGCTCTCGGACGAGGAAGCCCGCCGTCGCGGCACGCAAAAGTCGATTCTCGAGCGCAAGGCGCCGCCGACCTTCACCGCGATGGTCGAGATTGTCGATCGGGACGAGGTGATCGTGCACCGTAACGTCGCCGCGACGGTCGATTCGATCCTGCGCGGCGTGACGCCGCCGAGCGAGGGGCGACGACGCCTCCCGGACGGCACGATTGAGCTGGCCTCGGGCGAGGAGGCCCGGCGCGACCCAACCGGCCGGGTTCGGCCATCGTCCACCGGCGCGATGTTGACGTCGCTGTCCAGCCGATCCAACGGGCAGCGGCGAGCACAGGATGCGACTCCGGTCCCGACGCGCGGCCCAGGTGGGATCGAGCCGTTCCCGGCATCAACCCGCGAGACCCTGCCGGCCGAGCCGGAGACGCCAGAACCGACCGATCAGGCGGTCAGCGATCCGCGCAACCCGTTCGCGCGGGGCCGCGGCACGGCCGAGAAGCCGCTTCGCATCTTCCCGTATGGCGTGAGCCGCAACCGGCTCCACCAGGCCGTGCTGCGCGACCGGTACCCGGCGGTGCTGGTGCGCGACGCGCGCGACGCCGACATCATCGTGACGCTGAAGAACATTTTCCGGCGCAAGCCCGAGCTGGTGCGCGAGGCGGAGAGCGCCGGCACGCCGGTGCTGGTGAGCCGGTCGAATTCGGCCGCGCAGCTCGAGGATATGCTGCGCACGCTGTTCCCGAACCAGGGGAGCGACGATCCGGTCAGCAACGGCGGGGGACGCGCCGAACAGCCCGCCGCGAACGCCGAGTATCAACTGGTCGAGGCGTTGAACGAGGCCGAGACGGCGATCATGCGCGTGATCGAGGGTGGCGCGGCGGAGTCGCTCGAGCCGCAGTCGATCGGCATACGCCGGCGTCAGCACGAGCTGGCTGAGCGGTACAACCTGGCCTCGCGTAGCCGCGGCCGCGATCCGCACCGACACGTCGAGATCTACCGGCAAGGCGCCCAGTAGTGGGCGGTCGCTTCATCGTCTTCGAGGGCCCGGAGGGGGCCGGAAAATCGACGCAAATCCACCGTCTCGCCGCCCTGCTGGAAGCAGGAGGACGGGAGACCGTGTTGACGCGGGAGCCGGGCGGTACCCCCGTTGGCGACGCCATTCGGGGGGTCCTCCTGGGCGCGGGGGACTATGCTATGCTCCCCCAGACGGAGGCCTTCCTGCTGTCTGCAGCCCGCGTTCAGCACGTCCACGATGTCATCCGCCCGGCACTCCAGCGCGGTGCAATCGTGCTGTGCGATCGCTTCGCGGATTCGTCGCTGGCGTATCAGGGCGGGGGCCGGGGCATGGATCTGGCCGACTTGCGCTGCCTGGAGCGGATCGCCGTGGGCGACACCGCGCCTGACCTGCGTATCCTGCTGGATCTGCCGGTGAAGATCGGGCTCGATCGCCGCCACCGTGACGCCGAGACCGTCAATCGCATCGATCGCGCCGGCGTCGCGTTTCACGAGCGCGTCCGCCGCGCCTACCGCCAGCTGGCGGCCGAGCGACCGGAAGCCTGGGTGGTGATCGACGCGACACAACCGCCGGACGACGTGCTGGCGGATATTTGTCGGGCCATTCGTGCTTCCCTCGCGATTCCGGTCGGCCCGGCGGAAGCGGAACGACGAGGGTAGTCCTGACATGAAGCTCGTGATCGCGGTCGTTCAGGGAAAGGATGCCGACGGACTGCTGCGCGGCCTGACCGGCGAGGGGTATCGCGCCACCCAGGTCAGCAGCTCGGGTGGTTTTCTCCGAGAGAGCAACGTCACCCTCCTCGTCGGCGTGGAAGACAGCGAAGTGGTTCACGTTCAGGAGATCATCCAGGCCAATTGCCACTCGCGCACGCAGTTCGTCAACCCCCTGATGCCGATCGTCGAGCCCGGCGAGGCGCTCCTGCCCGCGCCGGTCGAGGTGCCCGTCGGCGGCGCCACCGTCTTCGTCGTGAACATCGACCGGTTCGAGCGCCTCTAGGACCGGACCATCGGCCCACCCGGGAGCATCACCTTGGAACTCGAAGCCATCATTGCCCGAGGGCTGCAAATCCTGCTTGCGCTGGGCGGCGCCTATCTCATCGCCCTTTGGTTCGTGCTGGTCGTCTGGACCTTCCGCGACATCGAATCGCGCAGTCGCAACGTCGTCACACAGATTTCGTCGACCATGCTTGTCGTCTTCTTCTACGTGCCGGGATTCCTGCTGTACTGGCTGTTGCGGCCGAAAGAAACCCTCGATGAGGCGTACCAGCGCTCGCTGGAGGAGGAGTACCTGCTGCAGGACCTCCAGGAGCTGCCGCTTTGCCCGAGCTGTCACCACTATGTAGAGGACGACTACCAGCTCTGCCCACACTGCAACACGCAGTTGAAGGAGGCGTGTCACAGTTGCGGCCGCCTCGTCGATCTGCAATGGTCGGTCTGTCCCTATTGCGCGGCGCCGCAACACCGGCATGATCACGGCACCGACGGGGTCGAGCAGCGCATCGAGCCGAGCGAGGCGTGGATCGATCCGGACGAGATCATCGCCCGTCTCCGGTCAGGGCAGACAAGAGAGCTTCCCGCGGCGACGGCTGCCGGTCAGGAGACCGACGTGGCGGGCGTCACCCATCGCGAGCGCGTGACGGTCAGCCCCGCCGACCGCTCACGCAACGACGGCGAGTCGTAAGCTCCCCCAGATCCGCCCGCGTGCATCCCGGCCCGGCGAATTGGCGTTCAAGGCGTCCGCTACGCCCGAGCCTCGGAGGCGCGTGCCGCACCTCCAGCGTGAAGGGCTGCTATTACCGGCGCGGAACAGCGG
>JAEVYR010000514.1 GCA_023392645.1 Chloroflexota bacterium
CGCCGGTGGCGACGCCGACCTCGTCGTGCTCCTCGGCCAGCCCGAACTCGTAGCGCGGCACGCCCAGCAGCTCGGAGACATCGTCGGCGTCGACCGTCATGTGCTCCGGCGGGGTGCTGCCGGCAAACTTCCGCGCCACCTTGCGCGCCAGCCCGCCGATCTCGCGCTCCAGGTTGCGAACGCCCGACTCCTCGGTGTACTCGCGGATCACCCGCCGCACCGCGTCGTCGGTGATGGTCAGCTGGCCGTTGTCGAGACCATGCGACTCCAGCGCCTTCGGGATCAGGTAGTTCTTCGCGATCTCCAGCTTTTCGAGCTCGGTGTAGCCCGACACCTCGATGATCTCCATCCGGTCGCGCAGCGCCGGCGGGATCGGATCGAGCATGTTCGCCGTGGTGATGAAGATCACCTTGGAGAGATCGAACGGCACTTCGAGGTAGTGGTCGGAGAAGGTCGTGTTCTGCTCCGGATCCAGCACCTCCAGCAGGGCCGATGACGGGTCGCCCCGGAAGGTGTCCGCGCCGACCTTGTCGACCTCGTCCAGCACCATCACCGGATTCTTCGACCCCGCGTCGCGCAGCGCCTTGATCACCCGGCCCGGCATCGCGCCGACGTAGGTGCGCCGGTGACCGCGAATCTCGGCCTCGTCGCGGACGCCGCCGAGCGACATCCGCACGTAGTTCCGGCCGATCGCGCGGGCGATCGACTTGCCGAGGCTGGTCTTGCCGACACCCGGCGGTCCGACGAAGAGCAGGATCGGCGACTTCTGCCGGTCACCGGCGAGCTTGCGCACGGCGATGAACTCGAGGATGCGATCCTTGACCTTCTCCAGGCCGTAGTGGTCCTCGTCGAGGATCTTCGCGGCCTCGTCGAGGTCGAGCGCGTCTTCCGTCTCCACCGCCCAGGGCAGCTCGGTCAGCCACTCGAGGTAGGTGCGGATCACGCCGATCTCCGGCGAGAACGGATGCTGCTGCTCCAGCCGCTCGAGCTGCAACAGCGCCTTGTCGCGCACCTCGTCGGGCATGCCGACGGTCTCGATCTTCTCGCGCAGCTCGTTGGCAACGACCTCCTCGCTGGAGCCCTCGCCCAGCTCCCGCTGGATCGCGCGCAACTGCTCGCGGAGATAGTATTCGCGCTGCTGGCGCTCCATGCCCTGCTGCGCCTCGCTCTGGATCTGGTTGCGCAGGGTGAGCAGGTTGAGCCGTTTCTGGATGAAGACGCCAACGCGACGCAGGCGCTCGACCGGATCGAAGATCTCCAGCAGCTCCTGCCGCTGCGCCGAGGTGAACTCCGGCGAAAACGCGATCAGGTCGGCCATCCACCCCGGATCCTCGATGCTGCGGATCATGTCCAGCACCTCTTCCGGGACGTTCGGCAGCAGTTTGACGTACGACTCGACCTGCTCGATCACCGCCGCCATCGCCGCCTCGGAGTCGCCGGGAGCGGAGGCGACATCGTCTCGCCGCCGCACGCGCGCCGCGAGGTACGGCAGCTCCTGGATCACGTCCTCGATCACGCCACGGCTGACGCCCTGCAGGATCACGTGGTCCTGCTGACCCGGCCGGCTGATGAACTGCGCGATCTCGGCAACCACGCCGACGCGGTAGAGATCGTCGACCAGCGGTCGCTCGGAGAAATCCTCTTCCGCGATCTCGTCCTCGACATCCTCCTCATCGCCGCCGGCCTCGTAGTCGTCGTCTTCGTCGTCCTGCTCGTATTCGAGCGCGATCATGTCGCTGACCATGTCGATCAGGTCACGGCCGGGCCCGTTGCCGCCCTCTTCGTCCTCGTCGTCGATCGGGCGCGCCGAAACGACCAGCACGCGGCGCGGGTTCATCCGCATCGCGCGGTCGACCGCCATCGCGTTCTCATCGAGATCGAGCGGGAACGGGATCGTCATGTGCGGCATCAACAGCGACTCGGTGGCGACCATCACCGGCAGCGCCATCATGTCCGGCTCCGGCTGGACGCCCGCGTCTCCGCGACGGCGACGGGTTTTCCGCGGCTTCGGAGTCGCCTCCTCGGCCTCGTCAATACCGTCACGCACCGTGGTTTCTTCCTGTTCGGAAGGATTCGTCATGAATGGACTCTCGACTTTCAGGCTTCGTTCAGGAACGGCGGAAAACCGCGAGCCGGAACGAGCCGCGGGAGGACCGGTTCGCCCGTTCGAGCGACACCGGTGGTCAACCGGCGAAAAGCGGGCCGATGATGCTGGCCGCGACGTCGCCGGAGGTAACAGGGAATGATCTGGGAATCAGGAACAGGACATCCGCCTTTCGCTTGACACGATAACGCGCTGCCGGATATCCCGGTTTCCTCGACACAGTGTACCCCGATCCGGCGATCGTGCCCGTACCATCGGCACCGATCTCGCCTTTGCTACACTCTCGCCAGCGTTCCGGGTAAAACCTCGCCCTACCCGCCTCGAAAGGACCCCGCCGGTGACCGACCACGCCGATCATCCCCTGCCCGCGCCGGAGCCGGATCTCCACGCAATCGACGTGCCGGAGACCGACGACCCGGTCGTGCTGCGCGAGCTGTTGCGGCAGGCGCGCGAGCATCTCCGCCTGCGCGAATCGATCGAGCGAATGCTGTCCGAGAACACCGCCCGCACCGAGGCGCTGTTGCTGGAGGCGCGTGCCCAGGCCCGCCCGGCCGTCGATCCCGACGCGCTCGCCGGCGCCGTCAGCGACCTGCGGGCGTCGCTCCAGGCGGCGCTGACGGCGGT